>DHWT01000291.1:0-9351 GCA_002413325.1 Chitinophagaceae bacterium UBA5175
GATGCATAACTTTCCAGGGATCCGTATTTGCCTGTTCCTTCATGAAAACGGCCATCAGGAATGATGATCGTATGACCGAGTTCGCCGGCAAACCCGTCATGGCCCAATATCAGGTGTCCGTTCGCCACAATACCACTGCCCACACCTGTTCCCAGCGTAATCATGATAAAATCCTTCATGCCCTGCGCAGCCCCGTACATCATTTCTCCAATGGCAGCTGCATTGGCATCATTGGTCAGGATACTGGGCAATTGAAATTTATCCTGTATCAGCTGTGCCAGCGGTACGATGCCTTTCCAGGGTAGGTTTGGTGCATATTCGATGGTTCCGGTATAAAAATTTCCATTGGGTGCGCCCACACCAATGCCCCGTATTCTGCCGGAACCGCCAACGGATTGTACCAGGGCAGAGAGCTTATCATATAATTCATCAATAAAGGTTTCGACCCGCTTATGCTTTTTTGTAGAAAGCTCTCCGGAAAACAACACGTTTCCAACGCGGTCTACGATTCCGAACTTGGTTCCCGTGCCACCGATATCAATCCCGATGGCTAAGGGTTCCATGGATGCGGGTGTGGTGGATGTTGAAGTTGCTTTTGACATACATTACAAAAGGTTCTTTTAATTAATGACCGCCCTCAATCTGTTCATCAAAATTCAGCCCCTGCGATTTTAATATCGTTTTCATTCGGATAGCAAACAGCGCCAACCCGGCAAAACAACCGGCAGCCACCAGATAAGAAAAATGCATATTCTTTGTCGTATCCCCGATAGATCCCTGGAAAGGCGGAATAACGGCGCCGCCCAGGATCATCATGATCAAAAAAGCAGATCCCTGACTGGTATATTTTCCAAGTCCGGCAACGGCCAGGGCAAAAATACTTGGCCACATCACGGAACAGAATAATCCGCCGGCCATAAACGCGTATACCGAAAAAACTCCATGACTAAATACACCGATCAGCATGGCAATGGTTGCCAGCAATGCCACAGTCAGCAATGTTTTAACCGGTTTTTGCTGTCCGAAGAAAAAGGCAAATACAGCAATCGCAACCCACCCGGCATAAGGGATCAGATTATGAATATCATTACCGTAGGTATGATTCACGAAGAGCACCAACGCAAAAGCAACAAATGGCACTACCAGGGTTGCAATTTTTCTTCCCGTTGCTGATAAATTAAATACACTGATCGCACCGGTCCACCGGCCGATCATCAGGCTTCCCCAATACAGGGTTATATATTTTGAAATATCCTTATCCAGTAACCCCGAATCAGTCAGGTATCCCGGTGTTTTCAATAACGCACCGAAATTATTGTCAATCGTTACCTCCACGCCAACATAAAGAAAAATACCCAGCATACCCAGGATGAGCTGTGGATATTTCATAGCGCCCCAGCCTTCACTGTTCCTGGAAGCACTGCTGTAAGAAAAGAAAAGAACAGCAAAAACAAGCAGGATGGTAAGTCCTGTAAGTTCCAGTTTGCCAATATCCGTAAACTGTCCGATCATAATGACAACGATCATCAGCAGCGTCAGGGTGATCAAAGACTTTGACGCTTTGGATGATCCCTCAAATGCAGCATCGTCTTTACCTTCCGGCAATTTTGAAAAAGCAAAGAATATAGCAACCGCAGCAAAAACAGATGCTACAATAAGGTATAAGGTATTGATGTTGGTTACTGTAACGTTTGCATTGGAAGCGGACGGGGTTCCAAAAAGAAAATAACTTACAATGATCGGACCCAGCGTGGTTCCCAGTGAATTGACACCACCTGCCAGGTTCAACCTGTGTGTGCCGGTGGATGGATCACCCAGTGCAATAGCAAAAGGCTGGGCGGCTGTCTGTTGTAATGAAAATCCAAGGGCTACAATAAAAAAAGAGGCCAGTATGGCAGGAAATGAATTCATATTTGCTGAAGGTATAATCAATAACGCCCCGGCAACTGAAATAAGTAATCCGAGCACAATACCCCGCTTATATCCAATTTTATTTAATATGTCGTAACCGGCGAGACTTGAGAATAAATACAATGCCAGGGATCCTATAAAATAAGCTCCGTAAAATGCTGAACCGATCAGTTGTGATTGAAATTGGTTTAAGCTAAAATGTGTGCGGCAGAATGGGATAAAAATGCTGTTGGAAGCAGCAATAAAGCCCCAGAAAAAAAACACGATTACTAAAGTGGCTAAAGCGCCCGTATTGGTAGGCTGTTTGTTTTGGCTCATAAGCAGGCAAGCGTTTAAATGAGTGTTGAAAGTAGTTAAGTTTTGGCTTGATGAAAAATTTTTTCATATCGTATTAGAATCCCTAAATCCTTCCTAAATTGATCTCGAATCTGACAGACGCCTTCAAGCACAATTTCTTTTCATGGAGATTTTACATGTATCAGCTGAATGTTATCCGGTTGCAAAAGCCGGTGGGTTGGGGGATGTGGTAGGCGCCCTGCCTAAATACCAGACGGCTGCCGGCCATATTGCCAAAGTGGTCATGCCCATGTACAAAACCAAATTCCTTTTTAACCATGAATTTGATGTGGTCCATAAAGGGTATACCAATCTGGGCGATTGGTGGTTTATCTACACGATTATCAAAGAAAGAAAAAATACCCTGGGCTTCGATCTGTACCTGGTAGATATCAACGGGCTGCTTGACCGGGATAAAATATATGGTTACCATGATGATCCCGAACGGTTCATCGCTTTTCAGATTACCGTGGTGGACTGGCTGTCTACCTGGAAACATCATCCCGACGTGGTACATGTACATGATCACCAGGCGGCCCTGATCCCCTTCATGCTAAAACATTGTTACAGATACCAGCACCTGCGCGAAGTTCCCACCCTGCTCACGATTCACAATGGAGAATACCAGGGATGGCTGGACTGGAATAAAAGTTATTACATACCTGCCTGGGATACCTGGAAGTCCGGTTTACTGGAATGGGAAAACAGCATCAATGCACTGGCCTGCGGTGTCCGCTGTGCCTGGAAAGTATCCACCGTCAGCTGAACGTACCTGGAAGAACTGCGCTGGTCTGCCAACGGACTGGAAGCCCTTTTCGAATATGAAAAAGGAAAGTGTTACGGCATCCTCAACGGGATCGATACCCGGGTCTGGGATCCCGAAAAAGACACATACCTTGAAAATCACTATAATATTAAAACCAATGCCGAAGGAAAAGCAAAAAATAAAGAGATACTATGCAACCGGTTTGGACTGGATATTAACAAACCCCTGATTGCTTTTATCGGACGACTGGTGGGTGAGAAGGGTGCGGACTTACTGCCACAGGCCATCGGGGATTCATTTTATTATATCGGCCGGAAAATGAATTTTCTGATCCTGGGAAGCGGAGCGCATTACATCCAGGACAACCTGGAAAGAGTGCGTGCACTCAGCGACGGCGATTTTAGTATATTTATTGGCTATGATGAAAAACTAAGCCATGTTATTTATGCCGGCGCCGATTTCATCCTGATGCCTTCCCGTGTTGAACCCTGCGGACTGAACCAGATGTATGCAATGCGCTATGGAACCATACCCATCGTCCGAAACACCGGCGGCTTAAAGGATACGGTGAAGGATTTTGGAGATCCGGACGGGTACGGTATACGATTCAATAACGCAATTGTCGGAGATATCACCCACGCCGTCTGGCGTGCTGTTCAATTATATCAGGAGCCGCTGCTTATGGAAGAACTGAGAAGAAGGATGATGCGGCTCGACTTCAGCTGGGAAACCAGCATGCAGCATTACCTGGACCTTTATGCCTCGCTTTAATAGGATTTATTAAATCAGTTTGTTATGTCAAAAAAAGTATTAGCTGTTATTTTAGGAGGTGGTGCCGGAACCCGCTTGTATCCCTTAACTGCCAGTCGTTCCAAACCTGCCGTTCCCATCGCAGGGAAATACCGCCTGGTGGACATCCCGATTTCAAATTGCCTCAATTCAGGCATCGATCGTATGTTTGTACTCACGCAGTTTAATTCTGCGTCTCTGAACAGGCATATAAAAAACACGTATCATTTCAGCGCCTTCAGTTCGGCTTTCGTAGATATCCTTGCCGCGGAACAAACGCCCGATAACCCGACCTGGTACCAGGGTACGGCCGATGCCGTGCGGCAGTGCCTGCGACATCTCGGACCTTTCGAAAGCGAGTATATCCTCATCCTGTCGGGCGACCAGCTTTACCAGATGAATTTTATGGACATGCTGAATAATCATATCCAGCAGCAAGCGGAAATCACCATTGCAACCATTCCGGTGGCTGACCGGGAAGCATCCGAATTCGGCATTTTAAAAAAGGATGACAAGGGTTTCATCACTTCATTCATAGAAAAACCTAAAAAAGATGTGCTGAAGGACTGGACCAGTGATACCGGTTCCGCCATGCAGGGGCAGGGCAGAAATTACCTGGCGTCCATGGGGATCTATATCTTCAACCGGCAGTTGCTGCAGGACCTGCTGCAGAATGAATACGTGGAAGCAACGGATTTCGGAAAGGAAATCCTTCCGCAATCCATCAACAAATACAAAGTGGTCAGCTACCAGTACGATGGTTACTGGACCGATATCGGGAATATTTATTCATTCTTCGAAGCCAACCTCGGCCTCACGAAAGAAATTCCCGATTTTAATTTATTCGACAATAACAATGCTATTTATACGCGTGCGCGCATGCTGCCACCCGCAAAAATCAGTGGCACTACGCTGGAAAAAACCATCATCGCGGAAGGATGTATCATCAACGCGTCCCGCATCGAAAGCAGCGTGATCGGTATCCGTACCCGGATTGGTATCGGTACCACCATCGTGAGCAGTTACCTGATGGGTATTGATTATTATGAAACCATCGACGAGATCCGGCACGATAAAGATCATGGGTTACCTTCCGTGGGCATTGGCGACCGTTGTTATATCCGCAATTGCATAGTGGATAAGAACTGTCGAATCGGGGACGATGTCCGGATCAATGGAGGATCCCACCTGGAAAATACAGACCATTCATTATATACGGTAAAAGACGGTATCGTGGTCGTAAAAAAAGGTGCTGTGATCCCAAATGGGTTTGTGATTTAGTCTCAACGATTGTTATGACCATACCTACTGCAACTGCCGGGCAAACACTGGTGGATAAACCAAAACTCACCGTCTGGCAGATCTTCACCATGAGCTTTGGCTTCCTGGGCATCCAGTTTGGCTTTGCCCTGCAAAACGGAAACACAAGCCGCATCCTCCGGTCGTTTGGGGCAGACGTAGATCAATTGCCGGCTTTCTGGCTGGTAGCTCCGCTGGTAGGCATGATTGTACAGCCCCTGATCGGCCATTACAGTGACCGCACCTGGAACCGGCTGGGCAGAAGAAAACCATATTTTCTGACAGGCGCTATCTTATCCTCTCTTGCCTTGGTATTCCTGCCGAATTCAGGTGCTGTTGCATCGGTTGTTCCGGCATTGTGGATAGGAGCCGGAATGGTGATGGTGATGGATACTTCCTTTAATATTGCCATGGAGCCTTTCCGTGCCCTGGTTGCCGATAACCTGCCGGATAAACAAAGGACACTGGGCTTCAGTATTCAAACCTTCCTGATAGGCCTGGGAGCAGTTGGAGGATCCTATCTTCCGGAATGGATGGGCAATCACGGTTTCAGCCTGGAAGCCGGCAAAAACGGGGTGGCAGAAAATATTCGCTATTCATTTTATATCGGTGCCACCGTTTTTATCATTGCGATACTGGTCACTGTATTTTTTTCCAGGGAATATAAACCGGCAGACTATGAAAAATATCATGGCAAGGCGGATACTTCGCATAAAAAATCCGGTGTCCGGGAAATTATCCATGATTTTCAGCACATGCCCAAGACCATGAAGCAACTGGGACTTGTCCAGTTCTTCAGCTGGTTTGCCTTATTCAGCATGTGGGTTTTTACCACAGATGCGGTGGCTACTCATGTGTACGGTCTCACAGGCGAATATTCCAAGTCAGTTGCATATAATGAAGCAGGAAATAAAGTGAGTTCTGCGTTTGGGGTATATAACGGAGTCGCCATGTTTTATGCCCTCCTGCTTCCGGCTATCGCAAGGAGGATAGGCCGCAAAGCGACGCATGCTTTTTCCCTGATGGCCGGCGGCGTTGGATTGATTTCCATTTTCTTCATCAAAGATCCGGTCATGCTAAAATATTCAATGGTGGGTGTAGGGCTTGCCTGGGCCAGCATCCTGGCCATGCCCTATGTGATCCTGTCCGGTTCCATTCCCCCGGGAAAACTCGGGATCTATATGGGCATTTTTAATTTTTTCATCACCCTGCCGCAGATTGTAAATGGTTTGTTCGGTGGATGGATCGTGCATCACCTGTACGGAGGCCAGCCCATCTATGCCATTGTGCTGGCCGGCTTCTTTTTATTCTGCGCTGCCATCAGTGTACTCTTTGTATATGATGCAGGGGATATCCGGATCAGCAGGGAAAAGACCAGACTGGCCACTTCATGAAAAAGCTCATTTTACTTCCATTATTATTTCTTTTTTATTTCAGTTTCTCACAGCATGAAATAAAAATTTACCCTGCAAACTGGTGGGTGGGTATGAAAAATCCGCACCTGCAGCTCATGTTGCATGGTAAAGATATTTCTCGGGGACGGGTTGAATTCGATCCGAAAAAAAATCCTGGAATTACCATCGCCAGCATTCAAAAAATAAAAAATCCCGACTACCTTTTTTTGAATTTGAACATTGCCCCCAATACCAAACCTGGAAATATAAAATTGAATATACATTTTGGAGATTGGGCATTTGTAACCAATTACCGTCTCGACCAGACTGCTCCCGGTAATGGAAGAACCTGGGCCCGTGGTGTTCATTCCGACGATTTCATTTATCTGCTGATGCCCGACCGGTTCAGCAATGGGGATCCTTCCAACGATAAATTCAACAACCTGCGCGATACCGTCGCCGACCGGGAAAACCCGCTGGCCCGACATGGTGGCGACCTGCAGGGCGTGATCAACCACCTCGGCTATCTGCAGCAACTGGGCGTGACGACACTCTGGCTCACGCCAGTCATCGAAAATGACATGCCACTGGAAAAAGAATCGGCGGGGTGGATGAGCGGTTATCACGGTTACTGGTTCACCGATCATTATGAAATTGACAAACGCCTCGGTGGTAAAGAAGCCTATATAAATCTGGTTCAGGCAGCACATAGTCGCGGACTTAAAGTGATCCAGGATGCGGTATATAATCATATCGGCTCCACCCACTGGTTCATGAATGACCTCCCGGCAGACGACTGGATCAACCAGTGGCCCGCTTACCAGAACACCAATCACAAGGAACAGGCCCTGTTCGATATACATGGATCAGCAAAAGATAAGGAAGTAATGGAATCCGGCTGGTTTGTTCCTCACCTTCCGGACCTGAACCTTAGAAATCCTTTGCTCGCCACCTTCCTGATCCAGCAGGCCATCTGGATGACCCAGACATTTCAGCTGGACGGATGGCGGGTGGATACATATAAATATTGTGACCCGGTTTTTTTAAATAAACTGAATGATGCACTGGAAAAAGAATTCCCATCCATCACGTCACTGGCAGAAGCTACTGTGGGTACCGTGGCCGCAGGGGCCTGGTTCTGCCGCAATAACCTGAACATTCCTTTCAAAAGCAATTGTACGGGCATCCTGGATTTTCCTGTATGCGATGCAATGCTTGAAGCAACCCGGAACAATCATGGATGGAAGGATGCCCCAAACCGCCTGTATACCACTCTGGCTGAGGATATGCTCTACAAGAATCCGATGAACAACTGCATTTTCCTGGACAACCACGATAAGGACCGGTTTTTTTCTGTAGTCGGAGAAAACTATGCGAATTTTCAAATGGGGATCGGGCTGCTGCTGACAGAAAGAGGCATCCCTCATTTATATTACGGGACAGAAATTCTTATGAAAAATTTCAAAAACCCTTCTGACGCCATGGTGCGGGAAGACTTCCCGGGGGGGTTCCCGGGGGACCCGGAAAATAAATTCCTGGCTTCCGGCAGAACGGCTTCAGAAAATGCCGCATTTGATTTTGTTTCAAAACTGGCGAATTTCAGGAAGACGTCTTCCGCCCTCACAAAAGGTGCACTCATGCAATATGCACCCTCCGGTGGAGCGTACGTTTATTTCCGTTATGACGATCATCAAACCATACTCTGCGCCCTGAATACTGATACGGTAGCCTCTACCATTAATTTCCGGGACTATTCAGAAAGGACCCGGGAATTCGAAGCGGCCACAGATATTATGACCGGTGATAACTACCCCGTTTCTGAGGCAATGAGTATTCCCGCCCGTTCCATACGGATACTGGAACTAAAAAAAAGGCCGGATGCCAATAAGGTTGTACATTAGTAAACGTGAAAGAAATGACTACGGCTTACGAACATACCCATTTTGTAGATTCCACGAAACCCGTGTGGAATTACTCCCTTTTTTCTGATACAGATATCAGCAATTTTCAAAATGGAACCCACTATCGGTTATATGATATTTTTGGATCCCATGCCCGTGAAGTGCTTGGCACCAAAGGATATTATTTTGCCGTATGGGCGCCCAATGCAACGGCTGTATCCGTGATTGGCAATTTCAACCACTGGCAACCGGATGCACATCCGCTATTCGTACGTCTGGAAAAATCAGGTATCTGGGAAGGTTTTATTCCAAATATCAACAGGGGGGAAATTTATAAATATCATATACGCGGATTCAATAATTCGGAAACCGTAAAAGGCGACCCGTTCGGACATTTTTGGGAACAAAGACCCAAGACAGCTACCATTACCTGGGACCTGAATTATAAATGGAAGGATGAACGGTGGATGCAGACCCGCAAAAAAATCAACGCACTGGATCAACCCTGGAGCGTGTATGAAGTCCACCTGGCCAGCTGGATGCGGCCTCATCCTGACGACGAAGAAACCTATAATACCTACGATCAAATCCGCGAAAGACTGGTTCCTTATGTACAGGAAATGGGATTTACCCATGTGGAACTGATGCCGGTAATGGAATTCCCCTACGACGGAAGCTGGGGCTATCAGGGTGTGGGCTATTTCGCGCCAACTTCACGTTTCGGCGACCCACAGTCTTTTATGGAACTCGTGAACGCCTTTCATGAAGCGGGGATAGGTGTATTGCTTGACTGGGTGCCTTCCCATTTCCCTTATGATTCGCATGGCCTGTATTTGTTCGACGGGGCAAATACCTATGAGTATGCCGATATGCGCAAAGGATATCATCCGGACTGGAACAGTTATATTTTTAATTATAAAAGGGGGGAAGTCAAATCCTTCCTGATCAGCAGCGG
>DHWT01000291.1:9685-10065 GCA_002413325.1 Chitinophagaceae bacterium UBA5175
AATTATTCCAGAACTACAGGACAATGGGAACCTAATGAATACGGGGGAGATGGAAACCTCGAGGCCATTGCTTTCATAAAGGATCTAAATGAAACCCTGTACCGGGATTTTCCGGATATTCAGACGATCGCCGAAGAAGCAACCGACTGGCCGGGCGTCAGCAAACCCACTTTTGCCGGTGGCCTGGGTTTTGGTATGAAATGGATGATGGGCTGGATGCACGATACCCTGGATTATTTTAAAGCTGACCCGCTGATGCGTAAAGGTCTCCAGGATAAGTTTACTTTCAGCATGATGTATTTCTATGATGAAAATTTCATGCTGCCCCTGAGTCATGACGAAGTGGTGCATGGCAAATCACCCATGCTTTATAAAATGCC
>DHWT01000010.1:0-5132 GCA_002413325.1 Chitinophagaceae bacterium UBA5175
AATGCCCCATGGTTTTATTTTTCAGAAACGCTCCATCCTTTGTGTGGATCTTGACAAAATCATCAGCTGCTTCGAAGTAATGAATATCATCCACCGGGATGATCCGGATTTTCCCTGACAACTTAACCACCACCCGGTGCTGTTCTGCGGGACCGCCTGAAACGGCATCAAGTAGCGGGCCGATCCGTTCTTTGCCGGGGAGGGCTTTCCCGGAATGTAACCATCTGGAAATGGATTTATCAAAGCGGTCCCGGCTGAAAGGTTTAAGCAGGTAATCCACCGCGTGACTTTCAAAAGCCCTGATGGCATATTCATCATAAGCGGTGGTAAAAATCACAGCGGGCGGATCCTCGATCAGTTCCAGCATTTCAAAACCGTTTATTTTCGGCATCTGGACATCCAGAAAAATCAAATCCGGCTGCAAATGGTGGATCGCTTTAACGCCTTCAAAGCCGTCATTGCATTCAGCTATTAATTCCAGTTCCGGGTAGTATTGCAGGTATTCTCTGATGATGGATCTTGCCAGGGGTTCATCATCCACGATGATAATTTTCATGCCTTGGTATATTAATGGTTGTCGTAAATACCTGGTCTTTGGACGAAGTCTCCACTAGGTCTGTTCTTGCGAATAAAAGATAGAGTCTCCGTTTCACCGAATTTAATCCGAATCCTGTTCCATGCCGCGGACTGGCGGTTTCCGGATCGAAGGGATTTTGCACGGTTACTTTCAACGCGTCTTGATCTGTGAAAACAGAAATCAGTATGGTCACAGCTTCCGTAGTATCATACAGGCCGAATTTGATCGCATTTTCCACAATGGGTTGCAGAATCATCGGGGGAATGAGCATTTGCATGCTTTTTTCATCCTTCACGATGGATGTGGACAGGCGGTGGCCAAAACGGACTTTTTCAATCTCAAGGTATAATTCCAGGGACTGTAATTCTTCTTCCATTTTTACCCACTGTTCTTCTTCTTTCCGGAGCGTTGTACGAAGGAAATCCGACAACTGGTGTATCATATTCCTTGCCTGTGACGGATCAGAGCCGATCAGGGCACTGATGGAATTCAGGCTGTTGAATAAAAAATGCGGCTGCAGCTGCTGCCTGAGTTTGTAGAGTTCCGCTTCCCTGCTGAGTTTCTCCGCATCATTTTTCCGCTGGCGGTTCTCCTGTTCTTCTTCCAGAGTATACCAGAGGACACAGATTATGGCCATGCACCCGATGAGGAGAAAGGCGATTCCAAGCCGGATCCAGTATGCGCGGGTAAGAAAAAGTAAGTAATCCGAATGGGCAGTGACATCCAGAACCAGGTCTAAAATGAATTTACTCAGGGTGTTGACGACCAGGCTGAAGATCACACTTAGGATCAGTACATACCAGTACCGGTCGCTGTAAGGGAGATAATAGTTCATCATATTGCTGATGATCCAGCAGGCAGCCAGCAGCAATGCATTTGTTACCAGGCTATCCGTTACCGCGAGGCTCAAAGAATAGCCGTAACTCATGATCAGCAGGGCATGCAGGACGGCCCAGATGATCCACCATCCAAAAAAGCTGTTGCGAAACCTGCTTACGCTGATCGGTGACCTGGCCAAAGAATGCGATTATATGATTTCCAGAAATTGGTGTTTGCTATTGTGCAGGATATGCACTGCTTTTTTATTTGTCAGCTCAATATACAATTCTGCATTATCAGTCTCCTGAATGCGTGAATAGAGTTCTGTTCCGTCGAGCAGTCCGTTCAGTTTATATAATTCTGCGACATTGATAAATTTCCACTGGACCGGTTTCCGGTCCTCATTGTAGAATGTATCTTCTTCCTTCCGGCCCAGCGCAATGGATTTTTCAAAAGCTTCCTGTACGCTGTCTGCCTGGATTAACCGGAGTTGTTCATCGAATTGGGCGGTGTGATTTCCCTGGCCGCAGATGATCCTGTAAACAAGTTTTGTAAGATACCAGTTCATAGTTTTGATTTATTATTTGGATAAGTGTTTAATAATTTCGGATTTCAATGCCACCAAACACCGAGGACCCGTCTATTATGAGTACTTTTTCGGGATTGGGGTTGCCGATATTCTGCCTTTTATCTTCTATGCTCCCAAAAACGGAGGTGAGTTCACTGCGGATGGTCCAATGAGCTGGAACGATAATTTTTGTGCCACCCATAATCTGCGTGATATCCAGGGCTGCGGTCCCCTGGATATCTGCCTGGCTGAGATTGATTTCCGCGCCTCCCATAAAGATGGTAATATCCCCGCCCTTGAAATTCTTGGATAAAATATTTTTATGAATTCCTCCCAAAACAGTGGTCGCAGATATATAATCTTCTGAAGAGAAACTTCTGGATTCGAAACCCGGCCTGCCGGTATTTCCCGGATTGGTATTTGAAGTTCCTCCAGTATTGGAACCCATGCCGGAGCCGAACCGGTTTTCAAAACGCTGTTGCCATCTTCTTCCCCGGCGATATCTCCAGCCACGCCAATCGTCGTCCATACAGAGTGATTTTTTAGGACGTATCAGCATCACCAGGCCTACTACGATAATGATGACCGGCCAGAGGAAACGATGCAGGTCGAAACCCGGGATTATCTGGTCTATCAGGAAAAAACTTCCGATCAGGATCAGGATTAACCAGCCCGGTCCCCGGAATGCATGAGAGAGACCCAGAAAAATACCAAGGGCGATCAGTAATATCTGCCAGCTGAACAGCCAGTCAGGCAGTCCGAGTCCAAACTGTCGCAGCAAAAGTGCGCCCCCGATAAAAACCAATCCAATGGGAACCCATACACCGCCTCCTCTTCTCCTGATTCCCCTGTTGTTACTTGTGTTTTCCATATCATTTAATTTCAGGTAAAACTAAAGCCCCGGGGACCTTCGTTCAAGAGGATCTAGGTCATATCATTCCGGGAGGCGGTGAAAGCCGGGATTTACCCGGTAAAAAAGAAGTCCGGTCAGATCATTTGAAAACGATCGCCGTCAAACAGGCCCAGGTCACTGAGTTTCAGGTGGGGGATTACGAGCAGGGCCATGAAGGAGAGCGTCATAAAAGGCGATCCCAGGAGGCTGCCCATTTTTTTTGCCTCTTTATCCATCGCTGTATAGGTTTCTGCTACTTTATATCCCTCTTCAGCACTCATCAGCCCGCCGATGGGCAGGCCGAGTGTCATTACTAATCCCCCATAAGCAAGGCTGATGCCTCCTTTTTCAGCAATCACGGCGTTTACCGCCCGGCTCAATGCCTCATCGCTTACGCCGACAGCTACAATATTGTGACTGTCATGTGCAACCGAAGACGCCAGGGCACCTGATTTCAATCCAAAATTTTTGATGAAACCCATGGCGGGCGGTGCTTTTTTATAACGGTTCAGGACAATGATTTTCAATATATCGCGGGCCGGATCGGCAACCCAAAAACCATTTTCTGCAGGGATCCCTGTTTGGTATTTCCCGGTGATCAGCTGGCCATCGAGGGCTTCTATAACCGGGAAAGGATAGGGAGATTCATCATATGGTGCTGCTTTGAACTGAAAGTCGCCGGGGCTGGTGAAATCGCAGTGGAATTGGTTGGGTGCATACAGGTTCCCAATTGGTTTCAGCCTGGTTTTCCCATCCGATGCTGCCAGCTGACCCTGCAGATAGGTCTGCAGCACATCAAAGTTTTTCAAATCTTTCAAAAGGATGAAATCGGCTGCATCACCGGGGCGGAGCCGGCCGACTTCCAGCCGGTAATGGGTTATGGGATTGATGCAGGCTGCCTGGAGTATTTTGAAAACGTCAATATTTTTCGCGAGGGCCCGGGCACAGAGCTGGTTGATATGACTGTTTACCAGGCTGTCGGGATGTTTATCGTCACTGCAAAACATTATCTGCTCCCAGTAATCCGTAAGCAGCCCCGCCAGGGCTTCAAAATTACGTGCTGCACTGCCTTCCCGGATCAGGATCTTCATACCCATTTGCAGTTTATCCAGCGCTTCATCTGCAGTAACACATTCATGATCCGTGCTGATGCCGGCGTTTATATATTTTCTTGCATCTTCCCCGCGCAAACCGGGTGCATGCCCGTCTACCGGCTTCTCATATTTTTTTGCAGAAGCAATTTTTTCCATCACTTCCGGATCTCCCTGCAGAACGCCGGGAAAATTCATCATTTCACTCAGGTATTTGATCTCGGGCCTGGATAATAACAGATCCACTTCCCCTGCCGGCAAAACAGCGCCTGCCGTTTCAAAAGGGGTGGCTGGCACACAGCTGGGAGCTCCGAAATAAAAATGAAAAGGGGTCTGCCGGCCGTTTTCTATCATGAACTCCACACCGGCCGTTCCCAGCACATTAGCGATCTCATGGGGATCACTTACGGTGGCCACCGTACCATGTACAACTGCCAGCCGCGCAAATTCCGAAGGCACCAGCATGGAACTCTCAATATGCACGTGGGCGTCGATAAAACCGGGACAGATATATATATCGGGAACCGGCTCGGCGGCAGTCATTTCCCGGATGGAATGAATTTTTTTGTCCCGGATCGTCACTTCGGCCGGGTAAATCCTTTTTGCAGGAATGTCTACAAGTTTTCCCTGGATGATCATATTGATATCTTACTCGTTAAGGAGTCCGGGCCTTTTTTCCGCCGTTTTGCGCAGGGCAGCTTCATACCGCCATTCTGAAATTCTAGCCGGGTCTCCGCTCAGCAGGACTTCCGGAACTTTCCAGCCGCGGAAATCAGCGGGTCTTGTATAGACCGGCGGGGCCAGCAGATTATCCTGGAAGGAATCAAAAAGGGCTGAGGTTTCATCATTCAGCACACCGGGTAGCAAACGCCCGATGGCATCGGTCAATACGGCGGCGGGCAGTTCGCCCCCGCTTAATACATAGTCGCCGATGGAAATTTCGCGTGTGATGAAATGTTCGCGTATACGTTCATCAATTCCTTTATAATGGCCTGAGATGATCATCAGGTTTTCTTTCAGGGAAATGGCGTTGGCCATGGACTGGTTCAGCAATTCGCCGTCGGGACTCATGTAAATGATTTCATCATAGTTCCTTTCCTTTTTCAGGGATTCAATGGCCTGCGCCAGGGGCTCGCACATCATGACCATGCCGGCCCCGCCGCCGTACTGGTAATCGTCTACCTG
>DHWT01000010.1:5440-10264 GCA_002413325.1 Chitinophagaceae bacterium UBA5175
TTTTTTTTCCCTGGCCCTTTTCAGGATGGAATGGGCAAAAGAACTTTCCAGTAATTCCGGTAATACGCTGATGATATCTATACGCAATTTGAAAATTTGAAAAATTCGAAATCAGGTCACTTATATGATCAGGATGAAAATTTTCTAATTCTGTAATTTATCTAAGCTGTTCAGATTCATCTGTTTCCATACCATCCAAATCCCGGCGTTGTTTTTTTGTTGGCCTGCCCACTTTACTGAGTCTTTTGCCTGTATGAAAACTGGCCGCCTGAAATTGTATACGCTGCAGTTCTTCTGCAGGGGTGATGTCCAAATAATATTTTACGGCTTCTGTATGGGCCAGGCGGTGATCCAGCAGGCCTGTTACCCGGATACGCCAGCGTTTGGACTCCGTTTTCACTTCATACTCTTCACCGATATGCACTTGCCTGGAAGGCTTTACCTGTCCGGCTTCGTTTTTCACTTTCCCTTTCTCACAGGCATCGGCAGCCAGGCTCCGTGTTTTAAAAAGCCGGATGGCCCAGAGGTATTTGTCGATACGGAGTTTTTCCTTTTCCGTCATTTTTATCGTTGGCAATTGGCCGTTAATAGTTATACGTTATGAAGGAAGCGCTTTCCAATTCCAAATTTTCAAATTTGCTTTAAGCGTTCTTCCAGCCTTCAGCAAAATACTGGTGGAAATAAGGGATGGTTTCTATGCCTTTATAAAAGTTGGCAATATTAAATTTCTCATTTGGTGAATGCAGGTTATCGCTGTCCAGGCCGAACCCCAGGAATACTATTTTAATGCCCAGTTCTTTTTCAAATAGTGCGCAAATGGGAATGC
Source organism: Chitinophagaceae bacterium UBA5175 (assembly GCA_002413325.1). Taxonomy (GTDB): domain Bacteria; phylum Bacteroidota; class Bacteroidia; order Chitinophagales; family Chitinophagaceae; genus Puia. The sequence continues at coordinate 6,267 of DHWT01000010.1, forward strand.
TGCCGCCACCGCGCACCGGTACGGGTTTTTTACCAAAACTGGTTTCTATGGCTTTCTCAGCGGCCCGGTAAGCCAGGGAGTCTATCGGTGTCAGGTAAGGTTCACCCCCATGCTGTTCAAAAGCATGCACGGTAACGCCTTCAGGTGCCATTTTCCGGAAATAGTCCAGCAGCAGGCCGGTAATCCTGGCTGAAGACTGGTTCGGAACCAGTCTTGCGGAAATCTTGGCGGAAGCTTTGGAGGGAAGAACGGTTTTCGCTCCTTCTCCCTGGTACCCGCCCCAGATTCCGTTGACTTCGATGGTTGGACGTATGCCTGTCCGTTCGTTGGTGCTGTAACCTTTTTCTCCCCAAAGCGATTTTACACCCAGGTCTTTTTTATAATCTTCTTCATCGAAGGGGGCGGCGGCCATTTTTTTTCTTTCTTCTGCTGACGATTCCAGCACATCATCATAAAAGCCCGGAATACGGATATGGTTGTTCTCATCATGGCAACCGGCAATCAGCCGGGCCAGGATGGTAGCCGGATTGGCCACGGCGCCTCCGTAAACGCCACTGTGCAGGTCCCGGTTCGGCCCGGTCACTTCCACCTGGATATAGGCCAGTCCGCGCACGCCGATATCAATGGACGGGGTATCGAGACTGATCATCGAAGTGTCGCTGATCAGGATGACATCTGCCTTCAAAAGCTCTTTATGTGAAGCAACGAAAAGGCTCAGGTTGGGCGACCCGATTTCTTCCTCACCTTCTATGATGAATTTAATATTACAGGCCAGGGATCCGGACTGGTTCATGATTTCCAGGGCCTTGACATGCATGAAAAACTGACCTTTATCGTCTGCGGAACCGCGGGCAAATATCATCCCGTTTTTGATCGTGGGGTCGAAAGGCGCGCTATCCCATAGTTCCAGCGGGTCTGCCGGCTGCACATCGTAATGGCCATACACCAGGATGGTGGGCTTGGAAGCATCCACGAATTTTTCGGCATACACCACAGGATGGCCCTGGGTGGGAAATACCTCTGCCCTGTTCACGCCCGCTTCCAGTAAGGAATTCCTTACGGCCTCCGCACAGCGAAGCATGTCGCCCTGGTGGCTGCTGTCGGCACTAACCGAAGGGATTTTCAGTAATTCCAGTAATTCTTTCAGAAACCGTTCCTGATGTTTTTCCTGGTATGTTTTCCACGCCTGCATGGGTATTGATTTTTGAGTAGTGTATGCGAAATTAATCCCTTTTGAGAAAAGCCCCTTTTTTCTGCAAAATGCGTTATGGAATCAGGAAGGGGTGGAAAGTTCGTGTTTTTGGTTCGGGACCAGGTTTTCCATTTTCCATTCAATTTTTTTGCTGAAGGGGGATACCCTGACTGCGCAGTCGTTTTTTATACAAACCGGACAGCAACCGGGGACGCAATCATCGGCATGCACGAAAAATTCCATGCCCGAACCAAATTCTTTTTCAATGAGGGTACACAGGCTCTCCACATCTGCGTGTGCCTGGCGCACATTCAGGTACCAGGGCACGGTCATATGACAATCGATATGCAGTATATTCCCGAATTTAATCACCCGCAGGTTATGGATATCGATCCAGTCAGGCAAACGGCTCTTATTCAACAGCGCGATTACTTTTCCCAGTATTTTTTCATCAGCTTCGTCCATGATGCCCGCCACCGATTTCCGGGCGATGCGGTATCCGATGATCATAATGACGACCGACATGATGATTGCAACAATACTGTCCAACTGGTGAATACCTGTAAAATAAATTAAGAGTAAACCGATTATAATAGCAAGAGTGGAATACGTATCGGACTGGAGATGATGGCCGCTCGCCTGCAGGGCAACAGAACCATTTTTAGTGCCTTTTCTGATGGCCAGAAAGCCCACACCATAATTGATCACTGCAGAAATGCCGACCAGAAGCATACCCAGATCCAGCTGGTGTAATTCCGTGGGTTGGATGAGATGGTCCACGGCTTCATATATAATGAATCCCCCTGCCAGCATAATCAGGGTTCCTTCAATAGCAGCAGAAAGAAATTCCGCCTTACCATGGCCATAGGGATGATTACTGTCCCGCGGCTTGTAGGCGATGGACAGGCTATACAAACCCACCAGGCCGGCAATGATATTGACGATGCTTTCCAATGCATCCGTCAGGATGGCCACGGAATGCGTGAGATACCAGGCAAAGATTTTTAATGAAAACAATACAACCGCAACAAAGAGTATCCCGGACTGGATGCGGAGGTTTTCTTTGTTTTTATCCACGGCAGAATTTGTGGGCAAATGTAAAGGGAATCAGCACCAAAACATTTGCGGATTTATTAATTTATGCACAGCATTCAGGCTTTATTCCCTTTTTTGTTCCGGTTGCGGAATTTTTTCAGCATCCGGTAATAAAATTCTTTATTGAAAAGCTGTGAATCAGCCATGGCTTTATAGGTAAGAAAAATGCCGATGGGCAATAGCACGAACGTAGCCATCCACATGCCGGAAAATGGCTGCATTACGTCTTCTTTTACAAATTTCCTTCCAAAATTATTCAGCAGGAAAAAGACTACGAAAAATATAACGGCAAAGATCAGGGGAAGACCGATACCTCCCTTGCGGATGATGGAGCCCAGCGGGGCGCCGATCATGAAAAGAACCAGGCAGGCAATGGACATGGTGATTTTTTCATGCCAGGCCATCAGGTGCAGGCGCAGGTTTTTGCGGTCATTTTCATAAGAAAGGGCCGAAATATCCGTACTGGGTTTGATATAATTAATGGTTGAATAGGTTTTTTCCAAAATGGAACGCAGGGCGGAATCAGGCACCAGCTGCGCAAAAGAATCTTTTTTAGCAACCGGGGGCTGCGATTGCCAGGGGCTGTCCAGGTAATTCAAAATATGCAAGTAAGAACTCATCAGGGTGCGGGACTGTTTCCGGTAAGAGGCCGTAGTTTTTTCCAGGGAATCAATGGTGGTGCCCAGCTGCCGCATATTCAGCATCTGGTAATTGTTTTTAAAAGCGCTGTCGTCGGTTTTATTCAGTTTGAAGGAACTCAGGTCAAAAACTTTTTTGTAATCTGCAAAACCCATCCGGATGAGCTGGGTGTTTATCGTATTCCGGGGTCCTTTTTCCTGGTAATTCCAGCCATTTTTCAGGTTAAACTCCAGGAATTTTTTATCCGGCGAAATGGTCATTTTCCCGCTCTGGGCCACGATAACAAAATCCTGCAGCAGGTTATAATCATGCTGGTATATCAGGATGTCGTGGATCGTGGCTCCGTCTTTCTCTTTTTTGCCAATTTTAATGATATAACCGTCAATCTTATCGTAGAAAACGCCCTCCTTGATATCGAAAGCCGGTTTGGAAACAATGATATCATACTTGAGCGTTTGCATTTTGAGCTGCGCCACGGGGATAAAATAATTATTAAACATATAGGCGATCCCGCATATAATAATGGAAGTGATGAAAAGCGGGCGCATGAAGCGGAGCAGGGGGATGCCGGCCGATTTGATGGCTACCAGTTCAAATGTTTCACCCAGGTTCCCGAACGTCATAATGGAAGAAAGCAAAACCGCCAGCGGCAGGGCCAGGGGAACCAGTGTTGCACAGACATATAAAACGAACCTGCCGATGGTGAGCATATCCAGTCCCTTGCCCACGATATCGTCAATATAAAGCCAGAAGAACTGAAGGACCAGTACGAACAGGGTGATAAAAAAAGTGGCAATGAAGGGCCCGATGAAAGCACCAATAATGAGTTTGTCCAGCTTTTTGATCACGCCTTTGTTCCGGTTTGATGGAATGGGTAAAATTAAGGCTTATAGCCTAAAGCGACCAGCTGATCGCCTAACGCTTAACGCTTTTTTATATAAGGCGGTAAATAGAAAGAATCAATTAAAAACGGTCAACAGGCATCCGTTATCCTTTAATTTCCGAGCCTGTGAAACAAATCCTTCACCTGGTAGCTCCAGAGCTGGGTCTGATCTTTTATATCCTTTTTATC
>DHWT01000112.1 GCA_002413325.1 Chitinophagaceae bacterium UBA5175
CGGTATGACTCAGGAAATTCCGTACACGCTGATATTTTTCGCGGCTCAGGCCTTTTGAAATGCTCTGGTGATTTACATCGGAGAGCATACAATACATAATACCGCCCATCGGATTATAAGGATCCCCGGGTTCATCTGATTTTACATGGTGCACATGATGGGAGACCACATAGATTTCTTCAGGAAATGTCTTTATAACCAGGTTTTGCGTGATCAAACGCCAAATCGGGTGACTGAAGCGGTATGATTTATGAGTGCAATACCGGTGAAACCAGATGGTACCATGAGTACTCATGATGACCATGGCATATACCACCAATACGATGGCAGATTTCCAGTTCAAAAAATGAATCAGAAAAATTACAAACAACGGCAACATACATAATGCCATGAACCAGCTTATGAGGGCGATCCAGTTCTTCCTTGTTTTGAAAATGTTGATCCGGGAAAAAGCTTCTCTAAAAAGTTGACTTGTCGTGGGTTTCAGAAACAACCCCTTTGTATCCATCCAGCCATATGAAGGTTCCTGGAGGATTTCATCAATAAAAGCCATAAAAAAAGAACAGTTAATGAATAATCAGATTTTCCACAGTTGCCTGTAACAACAGACTGCAAACAATGTACGGCAAAAAACCCGGGTAAGTTTAGAAAGTTCATAAATTAACAAGTTAATTTTGTCAGGCTGCTTTACGATTAATTCTGTCAAATGCAGTGTGGTCATAGGTTATTCGAAAAAATATGAACAAAATAAAATGATCCCTGAAGTGGCCATACTGAATGTAATTCCTGAAAAAAACGCAGGATTTGAAGTCTGTTTCGAAATCACCCGGCAACTGATATCCTCCGTAAATGGGAACCGGGGCCCTTCCCGCCGGCAAAACATTTTTCGTTAAAAAGGGGCAAATATTCAAATAAACCGTCTCTGAAAACCTCATTTTCTTTCTTAAAAAGACAAAACCTTAACATCGTTCTTTTAAAAAAACGGGTAACTTCACAGCACTAAACTCTTATTCCATGGCAAAAAAAAAGAAACAGGACATAAAAAAGTCTTCAAAAAAGTCACTGTTGAAAGAAATTGAAAGCAAACTGGCAGAAACGGTCAAAGGGTACCGCAATAAAATCAGCGCTAAAAAATTTGGAAAACAAATCCATAAAGCCGGCAAAATTCTTGCAAAGTCTTTAACCCGGGAAAAAATTACGGTTGTTCATAAAGAAAAAACCAAGGCCCCGGTAAAAGAAAAGAAAGTTGAAGAAAAGGAAGTGGTTTTCTGAAATCCACGATTGAAAATTTTTGAACGGTCCTGAAAAATAAAATGTTGCGGAGATTTTATTATCTTTTATTTACCCCTGTCTTATTCCTGGCTTCCTGTTATGGAGGCCCGTATCACGACGGCTATGTGGTACCGGTTTATGTAGGACCCGGCATCGGGCTGGGCACCATTATAGCCGTCGTTGTTTCCTGGAGCCGGAATAAATCGATATTATGGGCCATCCTTCATGGCTTCCTTGGCTGGCTCTATGTGATCTATGCCTTGATTGTACCCAGGAAATAAAAATTCATATTACAATGCTGCGAGCTCCCGGACTCCCTTACCGGGTCATCAGTATGAATGAAATTTGTTCGTATTTTTCATTCCGATACATTGATATCATTGCATGGAGGCATTTATAACCAGATATCCCCCATCTGCGAAATAAGTCCGGATGATCCCCCGCTCTTCATTGTGCATGGCAGCGCGGACCTGGTTTGACAAATATTTGAAATCATTACGCTTTATTTAAATCCGATAACGGAATCGGAAAAACAGGGTATCCGACAGTTAAACAATCCCATCAGGATATTACAGTGGATATTTAAACAGGAATTCTTTCCGGGATATTTCCGCAACCCGAAGATTAGCAGGATTCTTAGCGTAAATTGAACCTAAATATTTTCTTATGCGCCTGCTTTTGTCCTCAGTTCTATTTTCATTACTATTGGCTTCCGGGGTATCCGGACAAAATAAGATCGTTGTTTTTCAGTCTGACTTCGGACTCAAAGATGGCGCTGTATCTGCCATGAAAGGTGTTGCCATGGGAGTTTCGCCAGATCTCAAATTATTTGACCTCACGCATGAAATTCCGGCCTATAATATCTGGGAAGCCGCTTACCGGCTGGAACAAACCGTTCCCTACTGGCCCGCAGGAACCGTTTTTGTTTCTGTGGTTGATCCCGGTGTCGGTACGACCAGGAAATCAGTTGTGCTTAAAACAAAGACGGGGCAGTATATAGTTACACCCGATAACGGCACCCTTACCCTGATCGCTGCTTCGCAGGGTATTGCTGAAATCCGGGAGATTGATGAGGTTTTGAACCGACGCAAAAATTCACAGGAATCCTATACTTTTCATGGCCGGGATGTATATGCGTATACCGGGGCACGGCTTGCTGCCGGTGTCATCAGCTATGAACAGGTGGGAAGGAAACTTCCGGACGAAGTGGTGCAGATCCCCTACCAGCAGGCGGTGCAGGATGGAAATATAATCAAAGGAACCATTGCGATCCTGGATATTCAATACGGTAATATATGGACGAATATCGGGGGCGCATTGTTCAACCAGCTCGGTTTGAAATTCGGCGATATAATGCATGTGGAAATTTTTCATAACCAGGACCGGGTATACACAGGTGATATGCCCTATTGCCAGACCTTTGGCGCAGTAGCCGTCGGACAGCCCCTGGCCTACCTGAACAGCCTGTTGTTTTTATCTTTTGCCCTGAACCAGGGTGATTTTGCGAAAACCCATTCCATTGCGAGCGGCAGCGACTGGCGGGTTGAAGTCCGGAAGAAATAAAATAGCATCTAAATTTTAATGACATGCAAAGAAAAACATTCATCAGATTATCGTCAGCTTTTGCCGCGGCTCCATTATTACCCTCGTTTAAAAATCCCGCACAACAGGAAAGACTAAAAAACTGGGCCGGTAACCTGACCTACAGCACGGGAAATGTTTTTTATCCAAAGACGGTTTCCGAAGTCCAGGCACTGGTTAAAAAATGCGCCCACCTTCGCGGACTGGGCACGCGGCATTGTTTCAACAGCATTGCCGACAGTAAATACAACCTGGTTTCATCCAATAGCCTGAATCATATTTTATCCCTGAATACTGAAAACCAAACGGTAACCGTAGAGGGTGGCATCAAATATGGTGAACTGGCTCCTTACCTGCATCAGAAAGGTTTTGCCTTACATAACCTGGCATCCCTGCCCCATATTTCTGTAGCGGGAAGTATTATAACGGCCACCCATGGTTCAGGTGTAAAAAACGGGAACCTTTCCACCCAGGTCAGGAGTCTTGAAATCGTGATCGCGGATGGAAGCATCATCAGCCTGTCCAAAGAAAAAGACGGGGAACATTTTGACGCCGCTGTAGTGAGTCTGGGTGCCCTGGGCTTCATCACAAAGGTAACCCTGGCCTTGGAACCTACTTATATGATGCGCCAGGAGGTATTCGTAAAATTGCCATTGGCCCGGTTGAAAGAACATTTTAACGAAATCGTTTCTGCCGGATATAGCGTGAGTTTATTTACCGACTGGCAATCGGATTCCATAAACGAAGTCTGGATAAAAGACCGGGTGACCCCTGAAATTGAATACAGGGGTATGGAAGAATTTTATGGCGCGAAAGCGGCCACCAAAGACCTACACCCGATCATCGAACTATCTGCAGAAAACTGCACGCCGCAAATGGGAATACCAGGACCCTGGTATGAAAGACTTCCCCATTTCAAAATGGGTTTTAC
>DHWT01000033.1:0-3879 GCA_002413325.1 Chitinophagaceae bacterium UBA5175
ATTCATCCAGGATCCGGTCTCCGGCACCGATATCGCGTATTGCAAATGTGTCGGCCTGTGGAGCCTTGGAAACAAAGGAGACATGGGTTAAATATTCGCCGCTTCCCAGCCGGGCAAACCGGGTAAATACCAGCTGACCGTCATTATCCAGCTCAAAATTGGTAAACATTACAGCATGATCCTGCACCTGCATGGTTATCCGGTGGCGGTCCTGCAAATCCAGGTTTTTATTATACAGGAAACTGGTAAACAAAAAGGATCTCGGATTTTTTGTATTGATCTTGATCGCCATCAGGTACTGTTTATCTTCGCTGATGACACTGGTATATATTTTACCATTGTTGGAGCCGCTTACCTGGGTGGTATCCAGTTCAACCGGCTCTCCCGTTAACTGCGCCTGGCCATTCATTTTGAAAGCCGTCAGGTGTACGATGTTCTTTTTCTGGTATTCACAAATCAGGTAGAAGAAGTCGGGGTATTGGACAAAATCAATATTCGTGTACTTTTCGGGTATGAAGGGGAGTGGAACCCGCTCTAACAGTTTCATATCCTGGCCATAGATGGAAATGGCATTATTCGTGCGGTTATTCTTAAATACCAGGATATTCCCGGAAACCCGGCCGATGATTTCAAAATCGGTTTTCCGGCTGTCGTCCTGTTCCGGCTCAGAATAGGAAATGTGCTGGGCCTGCATGAATACGGGCAGGAATAGCAACAAGCCGAGTAATCGTAAATTCATACAAAAAACGCTTATAGGGATTGGTACGGGCGACAAGTTACTCAAAACTCTAATGAGATTCTGTTAATTTCATCCTATTCCCTATATCTTTGTACCGATTGCTTTTTAACGAATGCCGACTGGTTGCCATATAAAAATTCCGGCCCGTTTTAAACCAATATAACTTGCATTGTAGTGAGCAAACAAATTGACAAGGTTTCACTTGGCAGCCTGGTTATTGCTTTAGGTATTATTTACGGAGATATCGGAACCTCTCCGCTTTATGTACTAAACGCCATCATCAACGGTCGCGCCATCAGCGAGTTGTTAATTATAGGAAGCCTTTCCTGTATTATATGGACACTAACCCTTCAGACCACAGTTAAGTACGTCTGGCTTACACTCAACGCCGACAATAAGGGGGAAGGCGGAATATTCTCTCTCTATGCACTTGTACGCCGGCAGCGCCGGTGGCTGGTATTGCCGGCCATGATTGGTGGCGCGGCCCTGCTCGCAGATGGCATGATCACCCCGCCCATTTCAGTCACTTCAGCGATCGAAGGTCTGAGACAACTGCCCAGTCTCAATTATATACCCCAGGATACGATTGTATATATCGTGCTGGGCATCATGATTGTCCTTTTTTTCCTCCAGCAGTTTGGAAGTGACTATATCGGTAAAATGTTCGGCCCCATTATGTTTATATGGTTCGGCATGATGGCGGTACTGGGGAGCAGCCATTTGCTCGACGATCTACATATTTTCAAGGCATTGAACCCCATTTATGCTATCGAACTGCTGACCATGTATCCCAAGGGCTTCTGGATCCTCGGCGCTGTTTTTCTCTGTACTACCGGGGCCGAAGCCCTGTATTCCGACCTGGGACATTGCGGTAAGGACAATATCCGGATTTCATGGATTTATGTAAAGACCTGCCTGATCCTGAATTATCTGGGTCAGGGTGCCTGGCTTCTGCATAACCAGGAAGGCAAGGTTTTCGATACAGCGCATAACAATGTTTTTTACAGCATCATGCCGGAATGGTTCCTGATACCGGGCATCGTGATCGCAACCGCTGCGGCCATCATTGCCAGCCAGGCCCTGATCAGCGGATCTTTTACCCTGATCAGTGAAAGCATGCGACTGAACCTCTGGCCCAAATTCCGTATCAGCTATCCCACGGAACAGAAAGGCCAGTTATATATCCCGGCCATCAATTTCCTACTGTTTGTAGGCTGTTGCGGCATTACCATTTATTTCAGGTCCTCTTCCCATATGGAAGCGGCCTATGGGCTGGCCATCACCCTGTGTATGCTGGCGACCTCTATCTTATTTGCCAACTTCCTGATTTCCCGGCGGGCCCCTACGATTCTCATTTATTTGTACCTGGCCGTTTACCTCATCATTGAATTCAGCTTCCTTTTTGCCAACCTCGATAAATTCCCGCACGGCGGATTTGTAACCCTGATTGTAGGGGGTGCCTTATTCTCAGTCATGTATGTGTGGTACCGTTCACGCAAAATCAAAAACCGATACGTTGAATTCGTGCGGCTGGAAAATTATATTCCCCAAATCCAGGAGCTGAGCACAGACCGCACCGTTCCGAAATTCGCAACCCACCTCATGTATATGACGAGTGCGAATAACCCCAAGGAAATTGAACATAAAATCATTTATTCCATCCTGAATAAAAAACCCAAACGCGCAGATATATACTGGTTCGTACATATCGATACCCTGGATGATCCCTATACATCAGAATATACCGTGGATCATATCATACCCAATGATATCATCCGGGTGGAATTCAGGCTGGGTTTCCGGATTGAGCCCCGTATTAATTTAATGATACGGAAGGTAGTGGAAGACCTGGTTAAAAACCGGGAAGTCAATATTACCAGCCGGTATGAGTCGCTGGAAAGAAACAATGTGGTCGGTGATTTCCAGGTGGTGGTGATGGAAAAATACCTGAGCCAGGATAATGAACTTTCCTTCTTCGAAAGAGTGGTGATGAAATTATATTTCTGGCTTAAGGAAGCCAGCCTTTCTGAAGAAAGGGGATTCGGATTGGATCCGTCGAATGTACTCATTGAAAAGTTCCCGCTGATCGTTTCCCCTCTGCCGGATTTAAGTCTGAAGCGTGTCGGGGAATTTTGATCACTAAGCTTGAGGTATGCGCGTATGTAAATCAGGCAGGCACTGATTTACGTGTTTCAAAAAGCAGGTTAAAATTATCCGGGCCCGGTAATACTAATATCATCAGTTATCAGATCAAGTAGCGATGATGACATTTTAACAGGGTCAAATCGGAAATTCCCGCACTCCCATACTAATCGATGAAATCTTTCAAAATTGCAAGCCTGGCTTCCGGTATGAAATAGTGATTGTGCGAAACCGGCCGGATGGCACTTCCGGTTTCCATAGGTTTTAATTTTTTATCTTCCAGATAATAGAGCTGGTAAGAAAAAGGGGAAAGCAGGTCCAACAGGCGTTTTCTTTCCTGCGGGTCGCCCAGCTCACATAATATGACGGGCCGGTGTTTGCGGATGATTTCAATAAAAGACTTAATAACCGCCAGTTCCAGGCCTTCCACGTCGCATTTAATAAAATCCACGCGGGGTAGATATCGGAACAATTCATCCCCGTAAACATTTTTCACCTGCTCGGATTCCACATATTCCAGGAAGGTACTGGTACGGATCACCCGGGCGTATGCGAACTTCTTCATATTGTTTACTTTGGGAATCCCCATTTCCACAAATTCTGTTTCCCCGCCCATCGCATAGGGATAGAGGGTTATATTCTTCAGTTTTTTCTGTTCGACCAGGCCTCTGAGGGTATTGAAAAATTTCGACATGGGTTCAATCGCATACACATGACCGTTACTTCCGGTGAGACGGCTCAGTTCAAGGGTAAAATAGCCCAGGTGTGCCCCGATATCGATACAATAGTAGCCGGGCTTTACGAGATTCTTCAAAAAATAAATATCCTGGTAATCCACCCCAAGCCGGCCCGTTTTATATAGGTTCTGAAAAGAGACGGCCAGCAGGCGCAGGTACCGTTTTTCACCGAGTGAATAAAGAAGGATCTTTCTGATACGGCTCATGAGGAAGTATTAACGACAAAGGTACAATATTGGACGGTTGACGGTTGACGGTTGA
>DHWT01000033.1:4138-9305 GCA_002413325.1 Chitinophagaceae bacterium UBA5175
GGTTGACGGTTGACGGTTGACGGTATTAAAAAAATATACTCATTTTCAGGCTTTAGGCTTCCTCCAGCACGACACGTTCCTTACCAATCTCCAGGTGGTAAGAAGCACCGCATTTCAGGGCGACATTTTCCCTGACGTGGCCGACGGGAAATCCATAACATACCGGGAAATCATATTCCTGAAGGATATCGCGGATGATTTCATAAGCGTCCTGACCAAAAGGCCTTTCAGTATCTTTCAGGTCAGTGAAACTTCCGATCACTACCGCAGCCGGTTTATGAAATTTTCCTGCGGCTTTCAGCTGGTGCAGCATCCGGTCCACATTATAGATGTACTCCCCGATGTCTTCCATAAATAAAATCAGTCCTTTGGTTTTAAAATCCGAAGGACCCCCGACGGCGTGGGCCAGCAACGTAAGGTTACCCCCCATCAGCACACCCTCCGCTTCTCCTTTTCGGTTGAAGGGATGCGGTTCGCAGGAATACTTGAGCTTCCCGCCTGCCAATAATTGGCGGATGGAAAGTAGATAAGGATCATCCGGCCCGGCTTCCTGGAAAGCCCCGGCCATGGGACTATGCACCGTTGCAATTTCATAATTGGTATAGATATGCGCATGTAATAAACTGATATCACTATAACCCAGGATCCACTTGGGCGATTTACGGAATTTTTTAAAACTGACCTGCTCAATGATCCGACTCAGGCCATAACCACCCCGCCCGAATATCAGGGCGGCCACTTTTTCATCATCCAGCATTTCCTGCAAATCCGCCAGGCGTTCGGAATCCGTTCCCGAAAAATAATTGGTAGAATTTCCACCGACCGTTTTCCCGACTTTTACCCGGAAACCCCATGATTTCAAGGTATTGACACAGGGAATGATTTTCTCTGCAGCCATATAACCTGCCGGACAAACAATACCAATGGTATCGCCGTCTTTTAAATAAGGAGGGAAAATATTTGACATAGGTATTTTAACGGGTTATGAATTATTAGTTATGAATTTACCTTCCGCTTAGGCTTATACAATTTCTTTAAAAATAACACGGTCAGATGTAATGTTCAATTCATGCCGGACCCCGCATTTCATCGCATAATTCAGCTTCTGGTGGCCCACCGGAAAATTAAAACAAACGGGATAGTTATAGGCAGCCACCTGCTCCAGCACCATATTATACACACTCCTTCCAAATTCTTCGCCCGGATCATCCGGTTTCACCCGGAACCCGCCGATCAATAGTCCGCCCAGCTTTTCCAGCTTGCCGGTTCGTTTCAGGTTATAGAACATCCGGTCGATGCTATACAGGTATTCCCCGGCGTCTTCCAGGAACAGGATCATCCCTTCTGTGCGCAGGTCTGATGCCGACCCGGCCAGGGTTTCGATGGTTTTAAGATTGCCTCCCGTCAGTATGCCCTGCCCCAGCCCGGGACGGTTTGACAGGTCGTACACAACGGGATATTCAACCGGCTTTCCGGTCAGGGCAGACCGGATGGATAAAATACTTTCCCATTGCCCGTTTTCCGCCTGTTCCGGAACTTCCGGGAAACTGTTGCACATTTTTGAATGAATGGAAGCAATATGATACTGGTGGTTGAGCTGCGCATGGAACACCGTGATGTCACTGAAACCGATGATCCATTTTGGTTTGATGATAAATTTCCGGAAGTCCAGCTGGTCAATAATCCGGATGCAGCCATAACCTCCCCGGGCGCACATAATCGCATGGATGGACGGATCATCGAGCATCTGCTGCATGTCAGCGCTTCTTTCGGCATCGGTTCCACCGAATGTAAAATCGCGGGCTCCCACAGTCTTGCCTATACGCAGATTAAACCCCCAGCTTTTCAACACCCGAACCGAAGGCTGTATTTCGTCCAGGGTCATAAATCCGGCCGGACAGGTAATACCGATCGTATCCCCGGGTTTCAGGTAAGGGGGTATGCGCCAGGGCATTTCGTCCAAAACCCCTGTTTTCGGTCTGTCATCCGGTTGGAATCCTTCAGCTGCCAGGAAAGGACTGCCCAGCAGGGATCCTAAAAAACGCTTTCGCTTCATCATTTAAAGTTAACGGATGAAGCGGAATTCAAAGCTTTGCGCTTTGGGCTTTATGCTTTAGGCTTGTTTCATGTATTTTTGCATTCCCGCGGAGCCCCGCTCCGCCATCAGACTATGAAAGAATTCAACCGCATCCTGGTTACAGCCGCCTTACCCTATGCAAATGGCCCGGTTCACATCGGTCATCTGGCGGGCTGCTATATTCCTGCTGATATATATGTACGCTATCAGAGAGCACGTAAAAAAGATATCCTTTTTATAGGGGGCAGTGATGAACACGGTGTGCCGATCACCATCCGGGCCATGAAAGAAGGTATCACCCCGCAACAGGTTGTGGATAAATACCATGCGCTGATCAAAAAGAGTTTCGAACAGATGTTTATCTCTTTCGACATCTATTCGCGCACGTCCAACCCGGTGCACCATGAAACTGCCGCTGGTTTCTTCAGAAAACTATACGACGATCATGTTTTTGAAGAGAAGGAAACCGAACAGTATTACGATGAAACAGCGAAAACTTTCCTGGCCGACCGGTATATCACAGGCACCTGCCCGGTCTGCAGTAACCCCAATGCATTCGGCGACCAGTGTGAGCGCTGCGGTTCTTCCCTGAGTCCCGATCAGCTCATCCATCCGCGAAGCACGCTCAGCGATGCCGTTCCGGTGAAAAGAAAAACCAGGCACTGGTATTTTCCCCTGCAGCATTATGAAATTTTTCTTAAAGAATGGATCCTGAACGGCCATACCGAATGGAAGAATAATGTATACGGACAGTGCAAGAGCTGGCTCGATAACGGCCTGCAGCCCCGTGCCATGACGCGGGACAGCAACTGGGGCATCCCCGTGCCCCTGCCCCATGCCGAAGGAAAGGTGTTATACGTTTGGTTCGATGCGCCCATCGGTTATATTTCTGCCACCAGGGAACTGACGCCGAAATGGGCAGATTACTGGCAACAGCCCGACACCAAACTGGTACATTTTATCGGGAAGGATAATATTGTGTTCCACTGTATCATTTTTCCGGCCATGCTCAAAGCGCATGGCCATTATGTTCTTCCCGACAATGTGCCGGCCAATGAATTTTTAAATATTGAAGGAGAGAAAGTTTCCACCAGCCGCAACTGGGCCGTCTGGGTGCATGAATACCTGGAGGATTTCCCGGGCTGTGAAGACGTGTTGCGTTATGTGCTCTGCGCCAATGCGCCGGAGACCAAGGACAATGATTTTACCTGGAAGGATTTCCAGGACAGGAATAACTCTGAGCTCGTATCCATATTCGGAAATTTTGTAAACCGGACTTTCGTCCTGATGCATAAACTTTCCAAGGGAAAAGTACCTGTATGGCATGAGAAAATCAGGGACGAAGCCGATACGGAACTGATCCGCCAGATCGAACATACAAAAATCACCGTAGAAAATCTGCTGGAAACCTATAAGTTCCGGGATGCATTGTATACGATCATGGACCTGGCGAGAAAAGGCAACAAATACCTGCAGGATAAAGAGCCCTGGAAAAAAGCGGGGAAGGAAACCACCGCCGCAGCCGACCAGGAGAAAATTGACAACTGTCTCTACCTCTGCCTGCAGCTCACGGCCAATCTTTCAATCCTGATCAATCCCTTTCTTCCCGCCACGTCCAGGAAAATGCTGTATATGATGAAAGTAGTGGAAAGGATGCTGGACTGGGAACACGCAGGTAAGATTGATTTATTGAAAACGGGTTACAGTCTGCGCGCACCGGAATTATTATTCAGGAAGATCGAAGATGAAGAAATAAAAAAGCAAATGGAAAAACTGCATCAGAATTCGGTAAAACCAAATACTGTTGTGGAAACAGCCCCGCCGCCACCCGAAAAAAAACCGGAAATACGTTTTGAAGACTTTGATAAAATGGAACTGCGTACGGGCATGATTCTGGCGGCCGAAAAAGTTGCCAAAACCGACAAACTCCTGAAACTGGTAGTAGACCTGGGATTCGAAAAACGAACGATCGTATCTGGCATTGCGCTTCATTTTAATGCAGAAGATATCATTGGCAGGCAGGTGGTCGTGGTGGCCAACCTGGCCCCCCGGAAAATGAAAGGCATTGAAAGCAACGGCATGATCCTGATGGCCGAAGATGCCAACGGCCGGTTGATTTTCGTTGCGCCGGATGAAAAGATCCGGGCAGGCTCTGAAGTACGTTGAATATACTTAGCATGCGTTTACCTTCGGGTATGGAAAGCTGACAAATAACTTAGTTATTATGAAAAGAATCATCCGAAAAGTGGCCGTACTGGGAAGTGGTGTGATGGGCTCCCGCATTGCCTGTCATTTCGCCGGCACCGGCCTGCCTGTTTTATTACTGGACCGCACACCGGAGGAATTGAATGAAGAGGAAAAAGCGAAAAAACTTACTCCCGATCATCCGGCGGTTAAAAACCGGATCGTACATGAAGCATTGACTTCAGCCATAAAATCAAATCCTTCCCCGGTATATCATGCCGATGTGGTGAAACGGATCCGGACGGGCAACTTCACAGATAACATGAAGGATATTGCGGATTGCGACTGGATCATTGAAGTGGTGGTAGAAAGACTGGATATTAAAAAAACCATCTTCGGTGAAGTGGAAAAATGGCGCAAGCCGGGCACCCTGGTCAGTTCGAATACATCGGGCATTCCCATACACCTGATGACTGAAGGCCGTTCAGAAGATTTCAGAAAACATTTCTGCGGCACGCATTTTTTTAATCCGCCGAGATATCTGCGCCTCCTGGAAATTATCCCTACGCCGGATACCGATCCGGAGATTGTACAATTTCTTCTTGAATATGGCGATCTCCACCTGGGAAAAACTACCGTCCTCTGCAAGGACAGTCCTGCCTTTATTGCCAACCGGGTGGGTGTATTCAGCATCATGGCGATCTTCAATCTCATGGATAAACTCGGTCTGACCATTGACCAGATTGAAACCCTTACAGGTCCCGTCATCGGCCGTCCCAAATCGGCCACATTCCGGACAGCAGACGTCGTCGGACTGGATACGCTGGTGAAAGTGGCCAGGGGTGTATATGAAAATTGCCCGGCGGATGAAGCCCGGGATACTTTTATCATTCCCGCATGGCTCGA
>DHWT01000304.1:0-3512 GCA_002413325.1 Chitinophagaceae bacterium UBA5175
CCTTTTTGCAAAAAACGGAATTTATCCACTGCACCGCGCAAAAGAAAAAACAGGGAACGCAGGCCCAGTACAGCAAAAATATTTGAAGTGTAAATCACGAGACGATCCTGCGTAATACCGAAAACCGCCGGAATGGAATCCAGGGCAAAAACAATATCGGTGGTTGCCAGCAGAACGATCACCACAAATATCGTTGTATAATATTTTTTTCCCTCCCGTCGGATGGTCAGTTTCCCATTCCCGTCCTCAGCGACCAGGGGCAGGAAACGCCTGAGAAAACGATATACCTTGTTTTGATCCAGGTCACCGGCTTCTTCCTTCTTCGCAAAGAACATGGTAAGGCCTGTATATATGAGGATTGCACCAAAAATATAGAGCAGCCAGGAAAAACGGCTCACCAGTTCAATACCGGCGGTAATAAAAACGATCCGGAAAAAAACAGCCAGCAGGATACCGACCAGCAATACCCGCCCGAAAAATTTTTCGTTGATGGACAAAAAAGAAAAAATCAGGATGAAGACAAAAATATTATCAATGCTGAGGCTCCATTCCATCAGGTAAGCGCTCAGGTATTCCAGTGCTTTCTGCCGGCCGTCATAATCAAATAAAAAAACGCCGAAAGCCATCGCCAGGGCAACCCAGAACAGGGTCTGGAGCAATGCCTTTTTCATGGTAACCACCGATCCCTTTTTGCTGAGCAACCCGAGATCAAATACCAGGGCGAGGATCAGCACGACACCAAAAATGAGATAGGTAATTTGTAAATGATTCAAACGGGATGTTTTTATTGCATCTGTTATGAAGGGGTATTATATTTTCTCTTCCTGATATACTGAAAAACCAGGCCACAAATCATAACAACCCCTAAAGGAACGACGATGTTGATGAACTGCCAGAAACTCCGTTCGTCTTCTGTTTTTTCAGGATCCAGGAGCCGGAGGGAAAAATCCTTCGACCTGGCCTCCAGGACACCGGAAGGATTTACCGAATAATCCAGGCAGTTGCTGAGGAATTCAGCATTGGCAAAGGTATAATTGATGTCTTTGCTGAATCCCAGCGGAAGCGGCCCGCGTTCACTGAGTTCATTCATCACCAGGTCCCCGTCAGCACACACGATGATGCGGGCATTTTTTTCCCCCGATTTTAAAAAAGGCTGTTGATACAGGTCTGCGAGACTGTCTGACAGGGCAGTCGACATCCGGTTTGCATACAGTGACTGGAACTTCCCTTCCAGCAGAACACCTACTGGAATATCGGATTGCTGAAAAGCTTTCGGGTCGCTGGCGGTTTTGATCGTTTCCAGTGAAATCAGGGCCGGCGTGGAAACGGTTCGGGCATTGGGAGAAGTCTGCAATAAAATGGTTTTCCTGATTCCCGGTGCTTTCACGGTATCGATTGAATTGGTAAACTTCGAAAAAACCGGGTCCAGGTTTTTTGTGATACCGGAAGAAGGGTTGCCATCGAGCAAGGGATAATATGGCCAGGGAAGCAGCTGGAACTGCGGTTTTCCGCCCTGTGTGCCAACCACGAGATTGATACTGGCACATTGCATATCCTCCACCAGGTCCTGGTTAATACGCACCCCGTAATGAAACAGGAGGTCGTCGAGGTTGAGGCCCCGGTCGTAAGCGAGGGTTTCCCTGCCTTTTTGCAGGCTGTCCGTTTCGGCATATAAATTATCGATCATGCAAATCAGGCTGCCGCCGCGCATAACGAACTGGTCCAGCTTGCGCTTTTCATCGTCAGAGAATTTCAATAACGGCTTTACCATAATCAGCGCGTTCAGCTGCGCAGGAATCACCGGCACACTGTCCAGGCGCACCATTCCAAACCGGTAATTTTCCCGCAGGTACTGGATCAGGCTGTACACCCGGAAATCCAGCGGCTCGCCATTACCCATCAGGTAACCGATGGCAGGTAAGGTATCGGTGATGAGTTTATCAATCGCGCTGGCGAATTTATATTCCAGCAGGTCTTCTGCATTCACGTACAATTGCTCCGGCGATTGCCCTTCACGGCTTCTCTGCACGCCCTTCAGCAGGTCGACAGACAGTTCCCGTTCTTTGTATTTTACAATGGCTGCCGGGATCACAATCCGCTGGCTTTGTTCTTCACCCTTTTTAGACTGAGCCACCTGGGTCATGGGCTGAATACCCATCCGGGCCAGGGAATCCAGTATAAGAGCCCTCGAGCTGTCGTCCCCGTCTGCCACCGGATCTATGAGCCGGTAATGAATATTGCCGCCTGCATACTCATTGAATTCCTGCAGGATCGCTTCGGTGCTGTTGCGTAGTTTTCTTAATCCGGATTTCAGGTTTCCTTCCAGTAAAATATCAATATTGACCTGGTCATGCACGCGCCCCAGCATTCTTTTCACGGGAGCGGTGAGGGTAAACCGTTTTTCGCTGGTCATGTCGTAACGGCTGTTCACCCGGGAAAAGAGGAGGTTGATCAGGATGATCCCGGTTAAAAGATAAAACCAGCCGAATCGGGATCTGAAAAGTTTTTGCATGGCCGCTTATCTTTTATACAGGTTGTTCCTGGTAATGGTTAAAAAAAATGCGATCACACTGATAAAATAAACCCCATCGCGTAACGTAATCACACCCCGGCTCATATTGCGGTAATGAAAATCTATTCCGAACATATCAACATAATAATCCGCACCGGCAGGCAATGCGGAGATGCCGCTGATGGCATGGAAACCTGAATAAATCAAAAAACAGGCAAAGGCAGAACTAATAAAAGCCACAATCGCATTACCGGTAAAACTGCTGCAGCAGATGGCGATGGAAGTGAATACGGCAGTCAGGAAGAATAACCCGATATAAGAAGCCAGGGTAGCGCCCAAATCCATGCCAGACTGGGTGGCCAGGTGCTGAACGGAGAAAAAATAGATCCAGGTCGGCAGGAGGGCCATACCGATCACCCCAAGGGCGGCCAGGTATTTCCCCAGTACAATTTGCCACCAGGTTAGGGGTCTGGACTGAAGTATTTCAAAAGTACCGCTCCGGAATTCTTCTGAAAACGTCCGCATGCTGATGGCCGGAATTAACAGGAGCAGTACCCAGGGGGCCAGTTCAAAAAATTTTTCCAGGCTCGCATACCCGAAATCCAGGATGCTGGTATCTGGAAATACAAATAGCAGCAGGCCGGTCAGGAGTAAAAAAACAATGATGGCGATGTAGCCTGTCAAACTGCTGAAAAACTGCCTGAATTCCTTTTTGCAAACGGCCCACATAGACGCGAAAATAAAGATATAATTGTTTGCAGCACCCATGCAGTCAAAATCACCGGGTTCCGGGATGGTAAATAATTTTTTTTAACAGCATTTTCTTATATATTCGCCTCCGTTTTACCGGCCTGTCAACAGGCGGCTCTGAAAGTAAAAATACCACTGCTACTTGCTTAGATGATTCCCGCTCCGGCGGGAATTTTTTTTGCTGCATGGTTTATCGCTGGCGGGTTATCAGGCAGGAGTTATGAATTATGAGTTATGGGTTATGAGTTAT
>DHWT01000304.1:3750-8329 GCA_002413325.1 Chitinophagaceae bacterium UBA5175
GAGTTATGGGTTATGAGTTATGGGTGTTGGGCGTTGGCCTTCGCTTTCACCCTAATCCATCCTTTTAATAATCTGCCGGGTGATCATCTGGTCCCGGTAAAGCACCTGCAGAATATACATGCCCGTATTCAGACCGGAGGGTTCATTCAATTCAATATGATTGATTCCCCGGTAAGCAGACTGCTGGCTGCTCGCAAGCCTTCTTCCATACGTATCAATAAGGCATAGTTGTATGGTCCGGTCTTCAGGAACTGTCATATTAAAAGATATCGAATGATGGAATGGGTTGACCAGTCCGGTAATACCCAGTGCAATATCCTGATTGCTCAGCAGGACGATCCTGCTGTAGTTATGATATTCATGATCGATGATCTGGATCCGGTAATAGGATTGTCCCGACACGGGTTCCCCGTCATTAAATGTATAACTGTTACCCATACCCGGAGATGCAGTACCCGGCAGGGTAGCCAGTGCCCGGAAATGCGCTCCTGCATCGTCGCTTCTTTCCACGACATACACGATACTTCCGGTTTCATCACGGCTGGTCCATTGAATGCGGGCCAGGCCTCCGTCCTCCAGTTCACCCTTAACCGACAGTTGTGTTGGCAACACGATATTACAGTTTGCTGTTCGTACTATTTTTGGTGAAGAGGTAATAAAATTACAACCCGGGTTGGCCAGATTGCCTGCAGTGGATGCAATCGTAAGCCGGTAAATGAGGGTGGTATCCACATTGTTCAGCCGGTAATAACGCGTAACCAGGTATTCATAGAGGCCGGTAAGCGAATTATACACAGGGGTGGCTGAGCCCGCAGCGGCGTTGCCCAGGGTATCCAGGCCGGGAGAGGCCCAGCTGGCGCCGCCATCCACAGACTGCTCCAGTTTCCACTGCGTATAATTATTAAAGTAGGCGGTCACCTTAAACCGGACGGTATCATCTGATCCGCGGCAGAGGGTATCCGGCTTGTTGGGCGTCAGTGAAATATTCGGAATACAGGTCATTACGCCGATATCATCAATGGCCCAGTCGTTCCCACCCCCTCCCGGCGCATTATTACGCACATAAATGATCATGCTGGTTTGTGTGGGGCCGGTTAAATAAGTGAAGCCTTTCCGGATCCACTGTCCGGTATATGGCATATCCCCGGTAGTGTAATAATCGTTTCCGTTTACATTAAACGTCAGGTTGGGATGCACCCCGGAGGAGTCGCCCGGACCTGTTGGAATATAACCCGCACTGCCGGGGCCCTTACCATTGGAATCGCAGGAACAACGGGAACAGATATTCCTGAACCAGGCCGAATATTGATAATAGGTATTAGGGCATAAGTTATTAACGGTGTCCAGGAAGGCAATTCCGGGTTTATACGATGAATTCACAACCGCCATATAACCACCCGTACCGTTCACTGTATCCGTTGCCGGGTTCCCCAGCAAGGGGTTGGAAGCACCCGTATGGTCGCCGATAATATCCCAGACCCCGAATACGCGGTGGGAATAGCTAAATCCGGTGATATTCGGGTCCGGGATCGGCCAGGAATTCAGTGTGGTATAACCCGCACCACCAGTACTGGTGTTATTGGAAATATTATAATAATAGTCGTTCGGCGTATTACCGCTGAAGATATTATAGGTGTAATTGCCTGAAATGTTTGAAGAAGGGGTTCTGTTCTTTGCCTTTCCGGAACCAAATGTACCCCCGAACTCGGATGTAATCGCGTTGCTCGCCGCATTGGGACATATTCCGAGGTTCTGGAAGATCATGACCTGGTCCTGGGGAAAGGTAATGGATGTAATGGATGTACCCCTTGGATAATACGAAAAAGTTCCTCCTCCCAGGCTTAGTATGGTTCCATAACCACCCGTCACCTGCACATGAAACGTGGCGATCATGATACAGGTGGAACCATAGAAGGAAGGTTTGTCGTTATATGTAATCCGGCCCCTTCTCGTTGCCGTGGCCGTGGGTGCATTCTTATACCCCAGGTTGATCCTGACATTCGCACCGGTGATGCCCCCGGCATCATCCCCGTTTGCATCGGTAAAAGTCTTGTAGATCTTCCCTTCATTGGTTAATATGGCCAGGGATCCCGGTATATAAGTCGTATTGGCGGGGATGACGTCGAAATAGGCGCAACTGTCAGCATAATCATTCACTCCGCTGCCACCTAATACAAAAGTGGCCCTTATTTCCAGTATATCATTGGGTTCTATCGTTCCGCCGGAACCGCCCTTGGTCAGGTTCACATAACTTTTACCATAGTCGATTCTAAGCTGTGCCCGGGCCGGACCCCCACAGATTGCAGCAATCAGCAGGATGCAACAGATCCGCAAAAAGTACATCTTGCGCGTTTTGGTTTTCATTGGTTTGGACTTTTCTGCGTGATAAATTCACGAGAACGGGATTAGTATTATTAAAAGTAAGTCCTGCTCCGATCAATTCAAATCGTATTTGTACTTCGTAGAGTTAGTACATTGATAATCAATTTTTTATAAGGAATATCACCCAGGGCTTACGGCCTGAAATTTTTGGGAGGAAATACTTAAAATGCAGATTATGAATGACTTACTTATATATTTTCAAAATGAAATATTTTCGGTCAATGAAAACTTTCGTTCGTTCATCAGGCGTTTTTGGCCGTTAAAACAAGGAGCTGGTTACTCAGCAACAGGCTGCAGCCTGAGCCTGCATCCGCTAAGATTAATGGAGAGTCCTGAAATATCCAGGCGTTAGGCGTTACGCCTTTCCGAAGGGTCCTTACACTGCAAAGCTTTCCCCGCAGGCGCAGGTTCTGCTGGCATTCGGGTTATTAAAATAAAAGCCTTTGCCGTTCAGTCCCTCAGAAAATTCCAGGGTGGTATTGACCAGGTATAAAAAACTCTTGAGGTCGGTGACCAGTTTCACGCCATTATCTTCAAACTCCTGGTCCATGGGTTTTTTCTGGTTATCGAAATCCATCTTATAACTCAGGCCGGAGCAACCCCCGCCGATCACGGAAACACGCAGGAATACATTTGATTTATCCGGAAGCGGGGATTCTTCCATCAGACGTTTTACTTTTTCTCTCGCTTTATCTGAAACGAAGATCATTTTTCAATTCTTTTACTTACATGAATAACAATCCGGGATCATGAAAGATCGGAAAACTGGAAATAAAATTTCCGGCTTTTCAATCTTTCTGCCTTTCTCTTTCCTATTCGGCGCCTGGTTCTATAAACGTATGCCGTAGCCATCTGTTGCAAAATTAACTCCTTCTTCCGTATTATAATTCTCCAGGCTGAAACGGATGGCCTGCCGGACCGGAGGACCGGCCCCGGGCAGGAAGCGTTGCAGGACTGCTGACGGAAATAAGGCTTGGAGCAGGTTTAAAGCTTAACGCCTAACGCCTAACGCTTTTAAGGCCGAATCGTTTCCTGACCCTGTTATCCGTATTCTTTATAAAGTCCTGAATATTTAGGCGTTAAGCGTTAGGTGTTAAGCGTTAAGCTTATATATATTTGTACATGCAAAAACTGGAACATATCGGGATCGCCGTAAAAAGTCTTTCCGATTCCATCCCTTTGTTTGAAGCCCTGCTGAATACCCCATGTTATAAGGAGGAAACCGTGGAATCGGAGGCGGTGCGGACCGCTTTTTTTGCCACAGGCGCCCAGAAAATTGAATTGCTGGAAAGCACGGAACCAGAAGGGATCATCGCAAAATTCATTGCGAAAAAAGGAGAAGGTATCCACCACATTGCATTTGCAGTTCAGGATATGGAAGCTGAAATGAAAAGACTCACCGGGGCGGGTTTCGTGCTGCTGAATGAGAAACCCAGGCCCGGTGCCGACAATAAACTGGTTTGTTTTTTACATCCGAAAAATACAAACGGCGTATTGATAGAATTGTGTGCTGATAAAATCTGAACAAGGTCCTGCTTTGCCGAACTGCAAAAAATATTCTTTGGGCCATGCCGGAAGAACATGTAAACTTCTGTGGGCAGCCTGGCTGGCAGCCTGTGTTTTTTTTCTCCCGGTCCATCTGCAGGCTGCACCCGGTGAACCCCCGGCCCCTCCGGTTGTAATAAGAGGTTTCCGGCCGGGTCAGCTTATAGCCGGCTCCGTCACCTGCCTGGTTGACTCTGCCCGTTCAGCCGGCCTGTCACAAATCCGGCAAATCCCTTTTTCAGTTCCGTATAATTCCTTTGTTCAATTACTGAATCAATCACCTGCCCATAAAACATTCTGGCTGAAATTCAGTCTGGCGAACCAGACAGACAGTGCCCTGCTGGTATACCTGTATTGTGGCGAAATCAATTTTACCGATCTTTATTTTATTACCCATGACCAGCCGGTACAACGGGTTCCCGGTGGCAACCTGCGCCGGGAGCAGCCGGGAGGATCCTTCATAGGGAACATATCCCCGACCCTTCCTTTCCGTATCCAGGCGCATCAGCAGGGTGAACTCATCCTGAAACTCATTCAAAAAACAGAGGAATATCATTTCGACGATATTTTCCTTTATGATGAGGCAGACCTTTCCCAGACACTGGATGCCGATTTTGAAGGAAGCCATTATTTCATGATTTTCCAGCTGGTA
>DHWT01000144.1 GCA_002413325.1 Chitinophagaceae bacterium UBA5175
AGAGACTGGAAAAGAAAGATTTTTAAGCCTGTTTACTGGCTGGAAGGGGAAGAGGAGTATTTTATTAATGAGGTCATGGATTTCGCCGAGCATCATTTGTTACCTGAAGAAGAAAAAGCCTTTAACCTGTCGGTTTTTTACGGCAAGGATGCGGACTGGGCAGCGGTCTTGAATGCCTGCCGCCGGTATCCCATGTTTGCCGAAAGGCAGGTGGTCTTATTAAAGGAAGCCCAGCAGATGCGGGATATCATGAAACTGGAATCTTATATACAACAGCCGCTCGGTTCCACGGTACTGGTGGTTTCGTATAAGGATAAAAAAGTGGACGGCCGCAGCAAAATGGCGAAACTCTTAAAGGAAAAGGGCGAACTGCTTTCTACAAAAAAATTGTATGATAACCAGTTGCCGGAATGGGTAAACGGATTGTTGCAGACCCTGGGGCTGACCATTAACCAGAAAGGGCTCTCCCTGCTGATCGATCATATCGGCAATGACCTGACCCGGATTAAAAGCGAGATTGAAAAAGTCCGGATCAACCTGGGAAACCGGAAAGAGATCCGTGAAGACGATATAGAAAATTTTGTAGGCATCAGCAAGGAATTCAACGTGTATGAATTGCAGGCTGCCCTGGTGAGAAAGGATGTGGCAAAAGCCATCCGGATCATCCAGTATTTTGAAAGCAATCCGAAAGCGGCTCCCATCCAGCTGGTACTGCCTGCGCTGTATGGTTTTTTCAGCAAAGTGTATATAATTTTCAGTTTACCGGGTCCCGATGAGAAGACAACGGCTGCCGCCCTGGGAGTGAATCCTTTTTTTGTGAAGGATTACCTGATGGCAGCTAAAAATTATGGATTTGCAGGAACCGAAAATGCCCTGCTGCTCCTGCACCATTATAATCTGAAAAGTGTGGGTGTGAACAGCGTGAATACGGAAGATGGTGCGCTGCTGAAGGAGCTGGTCGTAAAGTTAATTTGAGAATTTGGGAATTGGATTTAATACACATTCAGGTTTCCGGGTTCCCACTGATGTTCCTAAATTTCCAAATGCTCAAATATCCGGACTTGCGTTCTTCTTATCCTCCGCCATTTGCGCTTTCAATGCTTCCAGCCCGCTGAATTTTTGTTCGTGACGGAGAAATTTTTTGACAAAAACCCTGAGGATTCTTCCGTAGATCATGCGGTCGAATTGGAAAATATGTACCTCAATCATTTTCTTTGATCCGTCAACCGTGGGCCGGTATCCGATATTCATCATGCCACGGTAGGTTTTATCCGGTTCATCAGAAACCACGATATCCACCGCATATACGCCATCGCCGGGTATCAGTTTGGATTTTTCCCCGATCAGCAGGTTAGCCGTGGGATAGCCGAGGGTTCTGCCCAGTTTGTTACCTTCCACCACTTCACCACTGAAAAAATAAGTATAACCCAGGAAATGATTGGCTGTTTCCATATCCCCTGCTTCCACTGCTTTCCGGATGCGGGTGGAGCTGACGGAAATGGAATCCAGGAGATGGGCCGGAATTTCCTGAAGTTGATAATGGTATATGGCGGACTGCTCTTTGAGCAGTTCATAATTTCCGGACCGCCCATTGCCGAAATGATGGTCATACCCGATGATCAGGGTGTGCGGCTGAAAATGCCGGATCAGGAACTGGCTGATATAATCCTCTGCCGAAAGCCGGGCGAATTTTTCCGTAAATGGAATGATCACCAGGTGGTCAATGCCCTTGTCTGAAAGCAGTTCAATTTTTTCGTCCAGCGTATTGATCAGCCGGATGCCATCGGCCGCTTTGACAATGGTGCGTGGGTGGGGGTCAAAGGTTACAATCACCGTTTCCCCGTTCACGTCTGCAGCCCGTCTTTTCATCTGGTTAATGACCTGCTGATGGCCCGAATGGACACCATCAAAGGTTCCAATGGTGAGTACGGCATTACGAAAAACGGGCAAGAGGTCGGTGTTCCTGTAAACCTGCATAATCAAAATCTGGTGCGAAATTATAAAAACACATCGTATGAATGAATATTTCTGTTTTTCGTTTACCGGCTGTACTGATTGGATTAGCTTTGCGCCTGAATAAAACCGGGGTTTTATATGTCTCTTTACTCCAGACGGGGTGTTTCTGCCCAGAAAGAAGAAGTGCACCAGGCAACAGCCGGCCTCGATAAGGGGCTTTATCCCTTTGCTTTCTGCAGGATCTATGAGGATTTCCTGGGGAACGACCCGGACTGGGTAAACCTCATGCATGCCGACGGGGCGGGCACCAAAACGATCCTCGCTTATTTATACTGGAAGGAAACGGGTGATCTTTCTGTCTGGAAAGATGTAGCCCGGGATGCCGTGGCTATGAACCTGGATGATCTCTTATGTGTGGGCATCTGCGATAACCTGTTGTTTTCTTCCACCATCGACCGGAATAAATCGAGGATACCGGGGGAAGTATTGAAGGCGGTCATCGAAGGCACCCAGGAGTTTTTTGATGAATTGAAAACCTATGGCGTTACCATTCAGTTCATGGGCGGGGAAACAGCTGACGTGGGCGACCTGGTCCGGACCATTGCCGTGAATGGCACCATGACGGCCCGCTGGCCCAAATCCCGGATCATCACGAATGAAAAAATTGAAGCCGGGGATGTGATCGTAGGTATCTCCAGCAGCGGCAAATCTTTATACGAAAAATTTTATAACAGCGGCATCGGGAGCAATGGCCTGACCAGTGCGCGGCACGATGTGCTGGAATCGGTGTATGGTCACCATTACCCTGAAACCGTCGAGCCTTCGCTGGATCAGGACGTGATTTACAACGGGACCCATAAGCTGACGGATCGTGTGAAAACAGAAACCGGGGAAGAAATGGAAGTCGGTAAATTGCTGCTGAGTCCGACCCGCACCTATGCGCCGGTGGTGAAGGCTATACTGGAAAATAATTTTGACCAGTTACACGGCATGATCCACAGCAGCGGGGGCGGACAGACCAAATGCCTGAAATACCTGCCCCGGCCACTCAGGATTGTTAAAGACAACCTGTTTACACCACCGGTCGTTTTTGACCTGATCCGCCGGTCTTCGGGTGCAGATGACCGTGAGATGTACCAGGTATTCAATATGGGCCAGCGACTGGAAATCTATGCGGACCCTTCGGCTGCAGACGCCCTGATCGACCAGGTTCGCGCTTTTCATATGGAAGCCCGTGTGATCGGAAGGGTGGAAGCGTCTCCCATTAAGGAATTAATCATCGATACCGGGAAAAACCAGATCCGGTATTAATTCCCCTAACCTTGTTTCAACCGGTAATTAATGGGCTGCCTGTGCCAGGAATCCACTTTGATTCCGTGATCCATGGCCGGTATCCATTTCCCGCTTTTGCTGATCACCTGAACCGATTCAGTTCTGAGAACAACCGGCCCGCTGACTGCATGAACATCAGTCAGACTACCGTCTTTGCGGACGACAAATTCCACAACCACATCTCCCTGGATTTTTTTCCTGTCCGCTTCATCAGGAT
This sequence comes from Chitinophagaceae bacterium UBA5175, assembly GCA_002413325.1. GTDB lineage: Bacteria > Bacteroidota > Bacteroidia > Chitinophagales > Chitinophagaceae > Puia. Next base: position 3,506 of record DHWT01000144.1, read on the forward strand.
AGTTCAGGTTTTTGAAAAGATAGTTTCCCCAGGCGGCATTGCCGCCGGGATAGGATGCTTCCACTTCCACTTTACGGAGTGGGGCTGCGGAGTCATTTAAATTTTCGTTCAGGTGCGAATAATTCACCGATGGAAAGCGCGGGGTTTTTATATCTGGCAGACTTTCATTTGAAATTGCGTTCATTTGGTAAACTGCGCTTTCAGTGCCATACTTCCTGATGCCTTCCAGAATATCCCTTGCAATTTTTTCCTGGTTTTTTTCATCCTGCAGGTATTTCTGATCGGAGGGATTGTCCATATATCCGCATTCGATTAACAGTGCGGGTACGGTCGCTTTTTTCAAAATGAGTATGTCTCCACCTTCATCCGGCGCCTGTTTTAATTCGGACTCAATATTAAAATCTGGTTTGATCTCTTCTGTCATGATGGATCCGAATTTTACAGAGTTTTCATATACTTCGCTGGTATTGCGGGGTATATATATCTGGAAACCGGACCTGGAAGTCTGAGGTTTTCCTGGCTGCGCATCATCAGATGAATTCGTATGAATGGAAATGAACAGGTCGGCATTTTTATTTTTTGGCAGTGCGGCAATCCACTCCAGGGATTCGCGTAGTTCATTGCTGCCGGGCGTCACATCTGTTTCCCTTGACATGATCACATCCACATGATATTCCGCGGCCAAAGACCTGATTTTCTTTGCAATGTCCAGGTTGATATTTTTTTCAAACATTCCGTTGAACCCGGCGCCGGTGAAACTGCCACCATGACCGGCATCGATTACCACCCGGATAGATTTGTTCTTTAATAAATTAAAATGATTTTGGATCTTAAAGGAGAACAGACAAATTAAGACAGCGACCAGGGGCAGGAACATAATCCGGCCGGACAGGTCTTTTTTGCTTTTGTCGGGATTGGTGATCATGGCGATTCTTCTTTTAATCTGGTTTTTAAAAAATGGATTGGTGAGCGAATGGGATGTTCCGGATACCTTCAATAATAAAAGTTTTGCATAGGCATATTCATCTGATCCGGCTGCAGCATAGGCATCTGCGCTGTATTCATGAATGGCTTTTATTTCGCGGCGGATGAAATACAGAAAGGGATTGAACCAAAACAGGATGGAAAAAATTTCCAGCAGCAGGATATCCAGGGAGTGCTGTTGTTTTACATGAAAGAGTTCATGGCGGAGCATCTGTTTTCCTTCCGGGTTGTCGAGTTCCATTTCCTGTCCCCAGAAGATGGATTTAAAAAAAGAAAACGGTGTTCCTTTTTCGGAAACAAAAAACAGGGTGGCCTCCGGCAGGGGAAGGGAAGGATTTTGTTTTTTGAGTTGGTGGAGAAAACGAATGGATGTATATAAACGAACGGACAGGTATAAGCTGATCCCTGCCGAAATCATCAGCCCTGTGAATTCCCAGCTTAGCACTCCCCCCGTTTTCCGTGGCCCGTAAATGGTAATCGCTTCTTCAAACGTTCCACTTCCCACTCCAAGCAGGTGTATGGGTGAACCGCCGGCTGCCTGGTTCCAGAATGCCGGAATGCTGAGATGCAGGGAAGGGATCATCAAGCTGAAAACCGGTATGCCAAGCAGGAAATAACGGTTGAACCCATGAAAAAACCGGTTCCGTAGAAAGATCCAGTAGTATCCCAATAGCGTAGCAGAGATGAAAACCGTTTTGATGATATAGATCGGGAGTATCATGATAATTGATTTTTATGATTCAGCCTGTTGGGAAATGCATCAGGGTTTCTTGTTTTTTGCAGACTGAATCTGCTGGAGCAATTGTTCCAGTTCCGCTTCACTGAGTTTCTGGTCGCTGATAAACTGGGATACCAGGCGGGCGGGTGATCCGTCAAAATATCCCCTGATCAACTGGTTGACCGACTTCTTCCCATATTCTGCCTGGGAAATCAGGGGTTTATACAGGTTGTTCCGGCCATGCGTGCTGTACTCTACGAATCCCTTCTCCACCAGGATCTTTAAAATCGTTGCTGTGGTATTGGAATGCGGTTTGGGCTCGGGGGTGGATTCGATGATCTCTTTTAAAAAACCTTTTCCAAGCTTCCAAAGCACCTGCATGACCTGCTCTTCTGCTTTTGTTAATGTTTTAGGTGTAGTCATTTTTAGTTGTTTGTATGGTTCATATTTTTTTCGTTGGCCGTTGATCGTTGGCCGTTGATCGTTTGTCGATCGACTTTTTCCAATCAGCAGGCAACCCGATTCAGTTGCCCCCGGCCAACGGCCAACGATCAACGGCCAACGATTAAATTATGGCGTCTGATTTGAATAACTAACTTTTTAGTTGACATAGCGAATATATAACTAAATAATTAGTTTTACCAAATAATATCTTTTTTAGTTGGAGAAAGGTTATGAAGTTCCGCAATTGGGTATTACTTTCGTGCCAGTACACAGCGGATCACATTTAATCTTACCCTTATCAACTATTCCGCGATTTGCATTGTTATATCGTTGATTTGTACCCGGCAAAGGCATTTGTCCACAATTATTTTTATCCATTATGAGGCAACTTAAAATTGCTACCCAGATTACCAACCGCGACTCGCAGGCGGTGGAAAAGTATTTACAGGAAATTTCAAAGATCTCCATGATCACGCCGGAGGAGGAAACCATTCTTGCTCAGCGGATTAAGATGGGAGACCAGAAGGCGTTGGATAAACTGGCCCAGTCAAACCTGCGTTTTGTGGTTTCTGTGGCCAAACAATACCAGCACCAGGGTCTTTCCCTCAGTGACCTGATCAATGAAGGGAACCTGGGACTGATCAAAGCCGCCCAGCGTTTTGATGAAACCAAGGGCTTTAAATTCATTTCATACGCCGTATGGTGGATCCGTCAGTCCATCCTGCAGGCGCTGGCTGAACAGGGTCGCCTGGTACGCCTGCCCCAGAATAAAATCGGAACCTATAATAAGGCCAATAAAGCCTATATGGCTTTCGAACAGGAGCACGAACGGGAACCCAGTACGGAAGAACTGGCCGAACTGCTCGAAATGAGCGAAACGGAAATCAATAATATTTTTCAGAGCAATACCCGCCACAGTTCGCTGGATGCACCGGTGCATGAAGCAGAAGACGTGGCCATGGGCGATCTCCTGGAAGGGGGCGATGATACCGACGACGACGTGATGAAAGATTCCCTGCGGGCTGAAATCCGCCGGGTATTAAAGTCCCTGAGTCCCCGGGAGGCAGAAATCGTAAATGCTTATTTCGGGCTCGATGGAGAAAACGGGGTTACCATTGAACAGATCGGCCAGAAATA
>DHWT01000054.1:0-3099 GCA_002413325.1 Chitinophagaceae bacterium UBA5175
TAGTCTTAAAATGAATACCCGGTTAACAGATGTTCAGTCCGGCCGGACGATTGGTGAAGATTTAGTTGATCCCGATCTGAAAGATATATTATCCATTCAGACAAAGCTTGCCCGGTCGGTAGCTGCACGGTTAAATGTCGGGACGGAGGAAGAGAAAAAAGGAAGTATCCCTGTCAGACCGACGCAAAATCTGGAGGCGTATAATCAATATCTGCTCGGCCGGTATTATTACTATCAGCGCAGGGATTCCTCACTTAGAAAAGCAATCGATTGTTTCAGCCTGGCCATTCAGCTCGATCCTTTATTTTCCAGGGCTTATTCGGGTTTGGCGGATTCTTATGCCGCATTGGGATATATCAGTTATGAACTTCCTTCCCGTGCTTTTCTAAAAGCCGAAGCAGCTGCCGTCAGAGCGCTGCAGCTGGATTCAACCCTGGCAGAACCGCATAATTCCCTCGGGTATGTTAAATTCTACTATTACCGGGACTGGGATGGCGCGGAACAGGAATTCCGAAAGGCCATTCGTCTGAATCCACAATATGAGCTCACGTATGATGCCTATGGATATTACCTGACGGCCATGGAAAGATACCCGGAAGCGGGCGCCGCCATGGATAAGGCCATACTACTGGATCCTTTATCGGCCCAGATCAATACTGATAAGGGGTTTAGTTTATATTACCGGGGTGATTATGATCTGGCCATAAAAACTTTAAAATCTGTTCTTGAATTAAACCCGGCTTTCCCGCTGGCTCATCTCTGGCTTGGGCGGTCATACCAGGAGAAAAAAATGTATAAAGAAGCGATCGGGGAATATGAGAAAACACGGGTCGCCATCAAAGACTGGCCGGTGGCTTTGGCTGCGATTGGATATGTATACGGGATCACGGGTCAGCAAAAGGAGGCTGAAAAAATGCTGGCCAGATTACAGGAAATTTCCGGGAACCGGTATGTTACACCTTATGGAATCGCCCTGATTTATGCGGGCCTGGATAATAAGGATAAAACTTTTGAATGGCTTGGGAAAGCATTCGAAGAAAGATCCAACTGGCTGGTCTGGCTTAAACTGGATCCCCGGTGGGCCCCCGTAAAAAATGACAGGCGATATGCAGACCTGGTAGTGAAGGTTGGACTGTTGAAAAAGAGCGCCCCATATATCCCCCAATAAAAGGAAGCCGGCTCAGGCAGAAAGATGTGTTATGATCTTCAGCAATTCTTCTTTCTTGTTACGCGAAACCGGTACCGTCACGTCATTGCTCAATACCAGAAACCCGCCTTCTCCCTTAATATACCGGACAGCATATTGCAAATTCACCAGGAATGAATGATGAATTCGGAAAAAAGGGGGCATATCCAGCAATTCTTCTATTTCCTTCAGGGTTTTTGAAACAAGCATATGCCGGCCATTGTGGAGACGCACATTCGTATAGTTACTGCTGCTTTCGCAGCACATGATACTGTTCAGGGGAACCAGTTCATAACTGTGCTGGGTAGGGAAAGCGATTTTCCGGAAGGAAAGGTCATTGCTTTTGCGGATATGTGTCAGGAGGGCATCCAGCTGTTTCAGGGAATCGCGACGGGTGCGTTTCAGAAAGGTATCCACGGCCACCCGCAATTCATCTTTGTCGATTGGCTTCGTGAGGTAATCCAGTGCCCCGAATTTTATGGCGCGGATGGCGTACTGATCAAAGGCAGTCGTAAAGATCAGGTCAAAGTTAATAAAGGTGAGTGCTCTGAGCATTTCAAAACCATTCATACCCGGCATTTCCACATCCAGGAATATCAGTTCCGGTTGCACTTCTCCAATCAGCTTCAGACCGGTCTCCCCATCGTGACAAACAGCAATGACTTCTATTTCAGGGCAATATTTATTCAGCTGCCACTGCAGGCTTTCGCAGCAATGTATTTCATCGTCTATTATAAGGGTTTTAACCATACATGATAAAATTCAGATCAAATGGTTTTAACAGGAATGTTTATTTGAACACAGGTGCCTGTATTTTTTCCTGATTCATCTTTCAGATCCTGGAAAGTTACGCCCATGGCATCATCCTGCAGGGGGCCGGTCAGCTGCAGGCGGCGTTTGGTAAGCTCTATTCCCAGCGATTTCCTGAGACTTTCCCGATCCCCTTTCCATTTTGCCGACTGCTCCCTTCCGATGCCGTTATCGCAAATGGTGCAATGCAGCAGGTCATTTTCCAGTTCCAGGGTGATTGCAATTTTTCCGGTCCGGTCTTTTACGGGATTCAATCCATGCCAGATAGCATTTTCCACGAAGGGCTGTAAAAGTAAAGAAGGGATCATCACCTGCGTCTGATCGGTACCATAACAATGGATTTCATAAACGAAAGGATTTTCAAAACGAATGGCTTCCAGGTCCATATACAGTTGAAGACAATACAGGTCTTCTTCCAGGGGAATAAAGGGTTTGGATGATTTTTCCAGTACCATGCGGATGAGTTTCGCAAATTTGGTCAGATAATCGGACGCTTTTTCTGCATCATTGCCTATAATAAACCGGTTGATTGCATTGAGGCAGTTAAAAATAAAATGAGGGTTCATCTGGGCCCGGAGCGCTTTCATTTCCAGTTCTGAACGTTGCTGCATTAATTCTGCCTTAGATTTTTCGGCCTCCAGTTTCTGGATGCGCAGTTCATTTTCGGCCAGTTCGCGCCGGCGGGCCTCGTGCCTTCGTTTCAACATAATATTCCTGGAAAATACGATGGCAGAGAGTATCAATATGCCGATACTCCCGATCAGGAAATTTTTAAACAGGGTCTCATTTTGCAACCGGGTATCCTGAATTTGTTTTTCCTTATTCATCAGTGCGATCCGCTGTTCAAAGTCATAAGCGGCAAATTTGCCTTTGGCCTGGTCATTCAGAACAGCCTCTTTGAACAGGGTATATTTTCGGAAAAAATAATTGGAACTGTCCGGCCGCTGCAGCCGGTCATACAGGTCTGAAAGGATTTTATAGCCATCCCGGATATACCGGTTCACATGGGTCTGCAGGGCGATTTGAAGAACGTTTCGGACATACTCCAGAGCAACAAACGGATTATTCAGTGCCAGGTACACTTTAGCCAGATCGAGCAGGGT
>DHWT01000054.1:3201-3381 GCA_002413325.1 Chitinophagaceae bacterium UBA5175
GCTGCAGCCGGTCATACAGGTCTGAAAGGATTTTATAGCCATCCCGGATATACCGGTTCACATGGGTCTGCAGGGCGATTTGAAGACCGTTTCGGACATACTCCAGGGCAACAAACGGATTATTCAGTGCCAGGTACACTTTAGCCAGATCGAGCAGGGTCCGCATAACCTCGTAAACAT
>DHWT01000187.1:0-4358 GCA_002413325.1 Chitinophagaceae bacterium UBA5175
ACCTGGACCGGGCCCTGGCGAACGCGTGAATTTTTTCATCAGCATAAGAAAATGAAAGCACTGGTTTGTACAAGACCCGGCCAACTGGATTACATTGAAATGCCGGAACCGGAATTGAAAACTGGTTATGCAATTATCCGGATCCGGAATATCGGTATCTGCGGAACGGACCTGCATGCGTTCGAAGGAACGCAGCCCTTTTTCAATTATCCGCGTATCCTGGGCCACGAGCTATCCGGCGAACTGGTGGAATTTGATGAGGCGCCCGGTTTTCAAAAAGGGGACATTGTAACTTTACTTCCTTATCTGAGTTGCGGAAAATGTGTCGCCTGCCTCGCGGGGAAAACGAACTGTTGTACCACCCTTCAGGTTTGCGGAGTTCATATCGACGGTGGTATGGCTGATTACTATGCGGTTCCTTCCCGTCTGCTGGTACCTGCGCAGGGGCTGGGACCTGACGAGCTGGCCCTGGTGGAACCGCTGGCGATTGGTGCGCATGGAATACGGCGGGCGGCGGTCCGGCCGGGAGAATATGTATTGGTGATGGGAGCCGGACCGATCGGCTTGGGTTTGATGGAATTTGCCCGCCTCGGGGGAGCGGAAATCATCGCGATGGACATGAATACCCGCCGCCTGGATTTTTGCAGCAGTGAGTTGGGTATAAAATATATGATCCGGGCAGGCGGAAGTGATGTAATGCATCAGTTACTGGATATAACCAACGGAAATATGCCCACCGTAGTTATAGACGCCAGTGGTAACCTGAAAGCGATCAACCAGGGATTGAATTACCTGGCCCATGGCGGAAGGTATGTACTGGTCGGTTTACAGAAGGAAGAAATGGTTTTCAGTCACCCGGAATTTCATAAAAGAGAAGCCACGCTATTGAGCAGCCGGAATGCCACCCGGGAGGATTTTGATTATGTGATACAATGCATTAAAAAAGATTTGATCCATCCGCTTTCATTTATCACGAACCGGGTTAAATTTAAGGATGCAGCGGAAGGATTCCCCCGTTGGCTGAATCCTGACAGTGGTGTTATCAAAGTGCTGCTGGAAACAGATTAAATAGGTGATTATGAAATTATCCAGGCAGAACCTGCAAAAAATTGAAAGAGCCGGTTCGGAAATACCCATAGAAAATATATTCGCCCTGCCTGAAAAAATTCTGCAGTTCGGTACCGGTGTGCTGCTCCGTGCACTGCCGGATTATTTTGTTGACAAAGCAAACCGCCGGGGCATTTTCAATGGCAGAATCCTGGTTGTTAAATCCACTTCTTCGGGGGATACGGATGCTTATAAAGAGCAGGACGGAATGTATACCCTTTCTGTCCGTGGTATGGAAGCAGGTGTTTCTGTGGATGACCATATCATATGTTCCGCCATTCATCGCGTTTTGTCGGCCAATCATCAATGGAATGAGCTGCTGGCTGCTGCTGCCAACGAATCATTGCAGATCGTCATTTCCAATACTACGGAAGTCGGTATTCAACTGGTTAAAGAATCTGTCTTCCAGAATCCACCGGCTTCCTTCCCGGCAAAACTCCTGGCCTTTCTCTATGAACGTTATAAAATATTTAAAGGCGCTCCGGGATCCGGGATGATGGTTATTCCAACGGAACTGCTTACGGATAACGGTAAAAAATTAAAATCCATTGTAACGGATCTGGCGGTCTTCAATCAGCTGGATCCGGCTTTCATGGAATGGCTGGACCGGCACAATCGTTTCTGCAGTTCCCTGGTGGACCGGATCGTGCCGGGCAAACCCGATCCTTCCACGAAAGAACAGCTGGAAAATCAATGGGGATATACCGATGAACTGATGTCCGTTTGCGAACCTTATCGTTTATGGGCGATTGAGGGAGATGATGCTGTGCGCGAACTGCTGTCTTTTTATAAAGCAGACGAAGGGGTTGTTATAACGCCCGACATTACAAGGTATAAGGAACTTAAATTACGCATGCTGAACGCCACCCATACCCTGAGTTGCGGACTGGCCCATTTGTCAGGATTCCAAACGGTAAAGGCGGCTATGGAAGACGATCTATTTGAATCCTTTATTCAAAACCTGATGATGGATGAAATCGGTCCCGCGATACCTTATGAAATAAACGAAAACGAAATCAGGGAATTCGGATTCAAAGTACTGGACCGGTTCAGGAATCCATATTTACAACACCAGTGGCTGAGTATTACCATGCAGTACAGTTCCAAGCTGGCCATGCGGGTTGTACCTGTTCTGATAAAGTATTATGAATTGTTCAACAAGCCACCGGAACTCATTTCCATAGGCTTCGCTGCCTATATTCTTTTTATGCGGCCGGTTAAAAGAGAATCGGGTAAATATTATGGGATCCTGAACAACCAGTATTACCTGATTAACGACGACCGCGCCGGGCATTTCTATGGATTGTGGGAAGAAAGATCGGTGGATACCATTGTTGCAAAAATACTGTCGAATACAGATCTGTGGACCAGGGACCTGAGCTTGCTGGAAGGATTTGCCCCTTCCGTCGGGAAAAAATTAAAGGGCTTTATCAGGCAGGGTATCCTGAACGAAGTGGCCGCCTATTCAAAACCGGCAAAATAGTTCGGTTTAGATTCTCGTTATGGTTTGAAAAAATCCAGGCATGTCAACTATTTCAAAAGATACTTTTTATTTTCTGAACCAGCTTGCAGTAAACAACAATAAACCCTGGTTTGAGAAAAACCGGACCCTGTATGAAAAAGCCAGGGCGGAATACCTGGCTTTTGTGACTAGGCTGGTGGAAGGAATCCGGAAGATCGAAGTGATACCGGAAAAGGAGCCGGTCAAATATGTTCAAAGGATCTACCGCGATATCCGTTTCTCGAAAGATAAAACGCCGTATAAAAAATTTTTCAGTTCCCTTATTGAACGGGGTCCTGAAACCAGATATTGCCCGTTATTTATACTCATCCAGCCGGGCAGATCCATGATGGGAGGCGGGGTCTGGGATCCTACAACGGAAACACTGAAAAAAATCCGTCAGGAAATTGACTACAACATGGCCGGATTAAAGAAAATCATAAACGCGAAGGATTTCCTGACTCATTTCGGAAAAATTCAGGGAGAGAAACTGGCCAGGCCCCCGAAAGGATATGAAGCGGATAATCCTGGCATTGAGTTGCTGAAATTCAAACAACTTTATATACAGCGGGATTTTGATGATGAACTGGTATTATCGAAACAATTCATCCCGGAAATATTGAAATCCTATAAAGCCGCTCTTCCGTTTTTCCGCTTCTTTGATGTGGCCATGGGGGAATAAAAGATGAATGATGTGGCCACACAGTCATATAAACGACAGGCAGATCAGTAAAATAGGTATTGACGTTCCCGTATTCAGAAAGTTATTTTTGCCGCTTCTTTAAGGATTAAGCAACTGCCATTGCGGATGATTCCGATATTCCGGATTTTTTTGACATCCAGAAATCCGCGGTTTCCGCGATTATGTTTTTGATGATTTCATCCTGCAAATCAAACATATTGGTGGCGGTTAGTTTTCGGTCAAATAAACGGGACCAAACCTGTTCGCATGAATTGGCATGGATCAGTTTGATATTTAAACGGACCCGGTTGGCTTCGAGATGTAAGTCACCTGTAAAAAGATATTGGGCGCCGGTCTTTCTGGTTATATCCCTCAGGTAAAAGGGCTTTTCATCCAAGAAACGTAAAGGATAATAGCCGATGACTGCAAGACTTTTTGTGCCGGCCAGTTCTGTACTCAATTGGGAAGCCAGTCCTTCAGCAAATGATGTGATGGTTTTACCTTTTCCAAAATAAGTTAAGGGCATAACGGCAACGGATATGGAATGCGCAGGGATTGCGGCTATGGCATGATCTTCTTCCGGTGTACAGGCGTTTTCTTCCGGATTTTCATTTGAGCCGGGCTCGTAAAACAGGGGAACATAATTTCCCTTGGGTATGGAAATCCGGAGATGGTCCTCTTTTCCTGCGCCGTCATAATAACGATTCAATGCCCTTCTCAACCGGCAGGCATGTATTCTTACAATTGCATCTAACTGAGGTTTAAAATCAGAAGGTTTATTTAACACATTGACCCCGATGGTGTATTCTTTCAGCTGATTGGACCGGCCTTCCAGTTTTTCCTGAACGATAAATGAAAGAAATCTTTTCAGTATATCTGAAACAGAAAAAATGGGGTCTGAAATGACTTTTTGCAGATGTTCTTTGGCGGATTCCGGGGAGAATCCGGAATTATACGCTAATTGCTTAAAATATTCCATCGAATTAGGTTTATTAACAGGCAATTTGCAAAAACCGGAGACAACAATAAGTGATTTAAATCATCCGGTTACCTGAGATCTGTCATTTT
>DHWT01000187.1:4712-5250 GCA_002413325.1 Chitinophagaceae bacterium UBA5175
TCAGGGATTAGTTGCAACTGCTTACCAGTGTGGTATATATGGTACTGGTTATCGGTGCACTCCTGATGACTTTCTTGAAAAAGCAGGCTGTATTGCCCATTAAAAAGGCAGGTGTATAAACGGCCGGCCCGTGTCCGGCACCAATCACAAAATTTGAAATAACTGGTTTTTTATAATGTACCAGTCTTCTGTTTATACAGGCTGAGCCATACAGCATGGGATAATTGGAGCAGGATTCACTGTATCCGAAATCGTATGGAACCACGGTATCCTTGGTTCCGTGAAAGGAAATCGTTGGAACTGCGCTGGAAGCCGTAATCAGATTTGAATCAGGCAATGCACCCCACATATTGCAAATTCCTTTAATAGTAAACGAATTGGTCAGGGTGTTATCCGCAGTATTCAGCGGGCCGAGCAGGGCGTAATCCGCTGGTAAAAAAGCCAGGGCGACCGCATTGGGAATATAAGCTGTATTCAAAGCCAGGATCCCGCCGGCACTGCTGCCCCCGAGAAATACCCATCCGGTATCAATGGCATA
>DHWT01000187.1:5516-35051 GCA_002413325.1 Chitinophagaceae bacterium UBA5175
TGCGCGGCATGGGCTATTAAATAACGCAGGGCCGCATTGGCATCCTGCAATGCCCGGTATCCGGCCTTCTGCAGGCTGGTTTCATCCCCGCCGCAGGGTTTGTTCCCGCTTCTCCAGCCCAACCTGTAATTGATGGATGCAACCACGAATCCGGAATCAGCCAGGATCTTGCAGTCGTCATACAATTCCCCTTTATCTCCATTCAGGTAGGAGCCTCCATGTATCATCACGGCCAGGGGATATTTTCCGGCATTCGTTGCATGTGGCGGAAAATACAGATCCATTTTCAGCGAAACCATCCTGCCGCTGGTATCTTTATTGGCTCCATATAAAATATCAGGCTGGTTGGATAGTGTCTTTCCCGTCGCAGTTATACCGCCTGGTTTATTGGATTGGCCGCCGGATCCGGCGGACTTTGAACAGCCCGCTAAAACGGCCAATAATATAAACAGGGAGAATATTTGTTTCATTCAGGGTATAATAAGTATAAAACGAATGTACAAGGTAAGAATTATAGCATCATTAGAAATCCATCATTGAATATAGGACGGCAAATACAGGGTTTTGAGGGAAAATTCGGGGCGGATCTGGTTACCGGAAAGACTGTGGAATTGTAACAGGTAATAAAAATACCAGACGGAATGATTTATTCAATTTATTTATTCCGGGCGCCTCCGATCAAAGGGTGAAAAAGAAGAAATCATCCGACGGATAACGGCCGGAACGCTGACATGACAGGAGGTGGTAATGATAACGGCAGATCTCCACCGATGTGGCCGGTACCGGACTTACCGGCTAAGACCAAACAGCATATACCCTAAAAGTATTCATGCTGTAAAATGCTGGTTGCAAATCCATTAAATTTTCACTTTACCACTTTACCAAAGTATTCTTTTTCCCATAAAACTGGTTGTGTCCCATTTTTATGTCCCATTCTTGAGATTTGGTTTGAAGATCCACCCTGATACGTAATCCAAGTAAAAAGCCGGTAAACAAAAAAAGGTGACAACTAAACAGTTATCACCTGTAACTCTCGTCGGGATGACAGGATTCGAACCTGCGGCCCCTACGTCCCGAACGTAGTGCGCTACCGGGCTGCGCTACATCCCGAAGTCGTGTAACCAGCTACCACATTGACTCTCGTTGAATACGGGGGACATCCCAGGTTAAAGGGTCATGGTGTTTGGGACACTAAATGGGACACAAAAATATCCAAGAAGAGTCAATATTCAAAACCTTACAGCAAGGATCTCAGTTCACTCTTAAGAGTAACTCAATGGTCAATATCGAAGGTCGGTTCACCCGGTCCTCGATTATGGACAAGCAAAACTCAAAAAGCCGGAATCCCAGGGGGTCTGTTAGTATAGACAACCACAGAGGGCGGATTCGCCTACGATTTACCTGCCAGGGGAAGAGATTTACGATAGGAACAAAGTTCGCCTATTCGGATCAGTACCTGGCCAGGATAAGGACTGTAGCAAAGACTATAGAAAAGGATATAAAAGATGGTACACTGGATGTGACCATAGCAAGTTATCGAAAGCTTCTGGAAGGGGGATATCGCACCGCCCATGAAAAACTGGAAGAAAAGCAAGGTATTTCACTTTATACAGCCTACCAGTTATGGTTGGAGTTCAAAATCGAAAGAAGAGAGATCACCCCCAATATCCCCTCTTTCTACAATATGACCAGACAACTGTTAAAGCGATGGGGACCTATTTCTTTACAAGCAGTGGAGTTGAAACTTTTACAGGAGGAGATGGCGCCCTCAACTTTCAATGACAGGTTGTCAACTCTCAAGTCATTTTTCACCTGGGCAGTTAAGAATAGGTTTGTCGATTACAACCCCTTAGAGGACATTGTAAGAAGAAAAGGAAGGAGATCTAAAGACCCAAAGAGAAAACCCTTTACGATAGAAGAGCTTCGGGCGATTCTGGAAGCTATTGAGACAGATAAGTTCTGTCCTGTGGCCAGCCGGTTTAAACACTCTCACTATGCGCCCTTTCTCAAGTTTATTATCTACACTGGCGTTCGAAATGCTGAGGCGATAGGACTAACAGTTGAGAAAGTTGACTTTAAAAACCGCATCATAACCGTAGACCAGGCATTTTCCCGGACCACGAAGGGTACCCACGCAGCGGCCAGAGTAATGAAAGAGACCAAAACCGGCAACAGCAGGTATCTACCTATGCCGGTAGAGCTTCGTAAGCTGCTTGAGCCTCTTTGCTCTGGTAAGGATTCTACACAGTTTGTGTTCCTATCACCCATGGGGTTGCCTATAGACGACAGGATGTTTCAACGAAGGGTATTTCGACCTGTACTCGAAAAGCTCGGACTTGAGCCTCGGGTACTATATTCTCTGAGACACAGTTTTGGAACCAGAGCCGTAGAGCAGGGGATGAACCTATACCAGGTAGCCCAACTCATGGGACATGCGAGTATTGAAACGACTATGAGGAACTACATTCATCTGATAAATCGACCAAAAGAACTTCCCGGGTTGTGATTCTTCGGGTCGAGATTAGTTGGGTTTATTCTGGTTCAAAGATCCAGACAGACATCAAATATGTTGACTGAGGGGGGTAAGTAGAATCACTTAGATTGTGTAATACAAAAATAATTCGTAAGTTTTCACCTTCATCCCTCCCAGTTGCTCATGACACCACGTAGTTTGTTTAACATCATCCTCAAAGTTCTTGGCGTGTTTTTTTTTAGAGATATATTGGTGTATTTATCACAGTTGTTGGGTTTCGCTACGCAGCTGGGGAAACCTGAAGATATTCCAGAGTTGTTGTGGACAGTTTTAACGATGGCTCTTGTTCTGGTCGTTGAAGCATTCTTTAGTTATCTCTTGATTTTCAAAACTGAGTGGTTTATTAAGGTGCTTAAACTCGAGCGTGGGTTTGACCAAGAGACGATTCCCATAAACATGCATCGTTCGACTATCTTGAGTATCTCCATCATCGTTATCGGTGGATACCTTGTAGCCAACGAGATCCCCAACTTTTGTAGACAGCTATTTGTATACATCCAGGAAAAACGCATGACTCATGGTCAGACTAACCCTAAGATTGACTACACACTCGTTTCGGGTTTCAAGATACTGGTGGGGAGCTTGCTCATAGCAGAGCAAAGATTGTTCGTAAACCTGATCGAGCGACAAAGAAGGAAATGAGGTGGTTTTGCCGTTGGTCGGAAGGGCCGACACTTATGGGCAAGTTTAACTTGGTTTGTTCTTGTCAGAGATAACGTGCCGCCCGAAGACAGTTTCTTTTAGAGTTTGGTAAGGTTCGAAACCTATACCCTTACTTTTCTGTAGTATTAGGGACTGAGGGTATTCGAACCCACTCTTCCTATATTCTCTGGAAAACGTAAGTTCAAGAACACCCATTTCGCGATAATGAGTGACATCGAACTCGTAAGTTATAAAAGACTCGATTGCTGAGATCTTAAAAGGGATGTCGATTCTATCCACTACGTACAGTTTGCCTTTGTAGGTTCTGTTGGTCTCCGGCTTAAGAGGATGAACATCCCTCTTAAAACTCACGTGGTAGTTGATATGACCAAAGAAAGTGTTTAGGGAACTTATAATCTGAGGCGGACCATCCTCCCTCGCTCGATCTCTTTCACCGTAGTCAAACTCACCTATGAAGAATCCGTCACTGTTGACGCTCTTGATGCTCAGGATCGCTCCGGCATATATCGTATGCCCAGGTGGAGCAGCAATTACAGGTGTAGTGTAACCACCATAGATGCCTGGGATCTCTCCCTGGTAGTTTTTTCTGAACTTTTCCTCCTGTGAGTATAAGAACCAGATGAAAAGAATTACCGGTGTGAAGATCTCAAAGATCTGGGCTGTACCATCAAGAGTTATGGCGGAGAAACAGGGAAGCATCGGTGAATATACAAACTCCCCGAAAAAAAACCGAGACGGGTGGTAGGGGGCCGTTGACCAGTAGTGAAACTTTTTGGGACACTATTGGGACACTAAAGAGAGGGGAGTAAGAGATGTAACTTAGTCTGGGTACGGTGTGAGAATCTCTTTCTACCTGTCCCGAACGTAGTGCGCTACCGGGCTGCGCTACATCCCGAAAACTCTCTCTCAGTATGGGTTTTAGAGCTTTTTTCTCTTCGGTTTTACCCCCGGATTCTCCCGGTTTAGACCGATTTGGATCCGGACTGCGAATTTAAGGATATCCCGGAATTCTCAAAACTCACGTTTAAATACCTCTAGGGCACCTGAAATGGAAAAACCTGTGATTACTGAAAACTCCGGGTCTTAGATAATATGGAGGGATTTAATTCCCTGCAACCGAATTCCTGCGCAGTTTTAAGCGGATGGTTGCATTGCCTTTGAAATCGCTGGAAAGAAAAGTTTCATATCGTTTGTCGCCGTCGCTGATCACCATCAGTGCCGTATTGGGCGGGTATTTTCCGAGATTTTCAGCAAACATGCTCACTTCATTTATTTCCCGGTTGGTGTCCAGCTGAACGTACACATTAAAAGCGCGTTCACTCAGTGCCTGGTGTGCCAGGATCAGCCTGCCATTCAGAAATACGGAGATGCTGTCCCCGTCCACTTCCGCATTGTCGTAAAAACTCAGCCGCACACTGTCGGAAGCCACTTCGATCTGTTTGCTCACGACCAGTTTTCTTTTCTTAAAGCTTTCATTGATACTGATAATGTCCGGCTGAACGGCGGGCCGTTCATCCAACCGGGGGGATGCCGGAATTTTCACCGCTGCTGTTATTGCTGATTTATCGCCGGCGCCTGATTTCAGACCGGTTCCGGATTGATTACCAGCTTCCGATCTCTGGCCAGTTACAGTTTTTTCAGCAGATCCGGATTTTTCTATCCGGGTTCTTGCCTTATCCGCTGCGGGATCTGCAATAGCCTGCATCTCCGTTTCCCGGTGGGCGTCATTTCCTTTCACAACCTCCGGTTCCGGAGGCTGGGGCTTCCAGAAACTGCGGGTGCTGGACATATCTTTGAAAATACTGTCTGTTACTTTGGCTTCTGTAAACAAGGTATAATTTACCCGCAGATCAGGACAGGTATAGGTGTACTTTTTATCCCGGTAGAAATGACCCACCAGTTCTGTTTTTACTTTGGATACCCGGAGGGTCCCGTAAAAACTCGTGATGCAATCCACACTGTTCATCGTGGAATTGGTTCTGAAATAAATGATCGGGATATCGTGGATGATAATCTTCCTTGATTTCGGGTCGAAAGTTCCCTTCACCACAAAACTCTGGTAAACATCTTTGAAATAGTATCCGAAAAACCCCTTCACCCGGGTACCCTTCTGGGAAATGATCAATTCCGTGAGATAATTGTTCTGGATACCTGCCATTTCCACATTGGCCTGTCCGTACCAGTATCCGGTAACTTTCTGGGCCTGAACTGTAAATGCACTGAATAGTATGAAAGGTAAAACCAGATACTTCATGAGCTTATGTGAATTGGTTGACGCAACACAATCTAACGCGGGAAACCGGCAATCATTATACGACCCGGGGTATATTTTAGGCCCGGGACTGAAAAACAGCCGTTTTTAACAACCGGCTATTATTTATTTTAGGAACCGCTTCATTTCCCGCTGGCTATCCCTTTCCCTGATGGTTTCGCGTTTATCATATAGTTTTTTTCCCCTGGCCAGCCCGATCTCCATCTTTACCAGCCCTTTTTCACTTATAAAGATCCGCAGGGGAATAATAGTGTATCCCTTATCCCTGAGCTTGTTTTCGAGTTTTCTCAGTTCTTTCCGGTTCAACAGCAGTTTGCGGTCATGTACGGCAATATGGTTATTGGTAGTCCCAAAACGATACTCGGCAATATGCAGGTTGCGGACCCAGAGTTCACCTTTGAAAAACATGCAAAAACTGTCAGCAAAACTCACTTTCCCTTCCCGGATGGATTTAACTTCAGTACCCACCAATACCATACCTGCATCGTATTTTTCTTCGATGAAATATTCATGATAGGCAGACCGGTTTCTGATTTCAAACATGTGGACTGTAAAATGAATGGACGGGGGTTAGTTCTTCAACAAGGTCAGCACGGTGGCGATTTTATGCTTCAGTTCCTTACGGCTGACGATGAAATCCAGGAACCCGTGCTCGAGCAGAAATTCGCTTCGCTGAAAACCTTCCGGCAGATCTTTTTTAATCGTTTCACGGATGACGCGGGGTCCCGCAAATCCAATCAACGCGCCGGGTTCGGCAATATTCAGGTCGCCCAGCATTCCAAAAGAAGCAGAAATTCCCCCGAATGAAGGATCTGTCAATAAGGAAATATAGGGGATTCTGGCATCGGTGAGTTGGGAAAGTTTGGCGGAAACCTTGGCCAGCTGCATCAGGGAAAAGGCACTCTCCATCATACGGGCTCCGCCTGATTTGCAAATAATCATCAGAGGCGTTTTATGCTGCAGGCAATAGTCCACCGCCCGGGCAATCCGTTCACCCATCACACTGCCCAGGGAACCACCGATGAATTCAAAGTCCATGCAACCCACCACCATGTGGTGCTCCCGGACCTGACCCGTACCGATCCGGATAGAATCCGTAATATCAGTTTTGTGCCAGGTTTCCTCCAGTCGTTTCTGGTATGATTTCAGATCTGTGAAATGAAGGAAATCCTTGCTCCGTATGTTCTCAAAGAGGACCTCGTATTTATTGTCGTTGAAAAGAATCTCGAAATATTCATCACTGCCAATCCGGTGGTGATGACCGTCTTTGGGACAGACAAACAGGTTTTCCCTAAGTTCGGTGACTGTACAAATATAATTACAGCTCGGGCATTTGGTCCACAGGCCTTCGGGTGTTTCTTTTTTCTCCGCCGTACTGGTCAGGATCCCTTTCTTGATTCGTTTAAACCAACTCGATTTAGTTTCCTCTGTAGTCCCTTCCTCACCCGAAAGATTGGCTTCAAAATCTTCTTCTCGCTTCATCAAACAGATTTTTGAGGGGCTAAGATAGGGATTTCCCGTTTCCTGACTTACTTTTGCATTATTCTCCAGATTCTCAATTTTCAAAGCAACTATGAAATGGTCTGATTTTTTTACCTCGTCGATCGGCAAAAAGTTTATCATGTCCCTGACCGGGATTTTCCTCATTAGTTTCCTTGTGGTGCACGTGGGCATCAATGCCTGCATCTGGGCCAACGATGGCGGGGGGATGTTTAACCTTGCTTCGCATTTTATGGCTACCACTGTAGTGATCCGCATCGTGGAAGTCGGTCTGTTTGCCGGCCTTGTATTACATATTGTCCAGGGCTTGGTGCTTGAAGTGCAAAACCGTTCCCGCCGGAAAACGGGGTATGCCGTTTCTTTGGGAAATAAAGGAAGCAAATGGTACAGCCGGAGTATGGGACTGCTTGGAACCCTGCTGCTTTTCTTCCTGATCATGCACCTCTCGCATTTCTGGGTTCCTTCGCGTTTCACCGAATTGCCTTCCACCGAAATTAACGGAAAGGAAGTGGCAAATCAATATGCAGAAATTCTCCGGGTGTTTCAGAATCCCGTGGTTGTTGTATTATACGTGCTGGGTTGTATTTCCCTGATGTATCACCTGCTCCATGGATTTCAAAGTGCGTTTAGGACCCTGGGTGTTCCCAATGGAAAATATATCTCCCTGATAAAAGGTGTAGGATTTGGCTTCGCGATCATTGTTTCACTGGCCTTTGCAATGATGCCGGTTTCTGTGTACCTGGGTTGGGTGAGTTAATTTTTAAATTTCAAAATTTTCAAATTCTGTAATTCAAATGCTCGATTCAAAAATTCCTGCAGGACCTCTGGAACAAAAGTGGAGTGAATATAAAGGACATGTGAAGCTGGTCAACCCGGCTAACAAACGCAAGATCGAAATCATTGTTGTCGGAACAGGACTTGCAGGAGCATCAGCAGCCGCTTCCCTGGCGGAAATGGGCTACCAGGTGAAAACGTATTGCTTTCACGATTCCCCGCGTCGTGCCCATAGTATTTCAGCACAGGGAGGCATTAATGCAGCGAAAAATTACCAGAATGACGGAGACAGTGTTTTCCGGTTGTTTTACGATACCGTGAAAGGAGGCGATTACCGGGCCCGTGAATCCAATGTACACCGCCTGTCAGAAGTGAGCGCAAATATTATTGACCAGTGCGTGGCCCAGGGGGTTCCTTTTGCACGAGAATACGGCGGCCTGCTCAGCAACCGATCTTTCGGCGGTACCCAGGTGCAAAGAACATTTTATGCGGCAGGTCAGACCGGCCAGCAATTGCTGATCGGCGCCTACCAGGCACTTGAACGGCAGATCGCCCTGGGTAATGTGACCATGTATGCGCGCCATGAAATGCAGGAACTCGTTTTGATAGATGGCAAAGCGCGCGGAATCATCGCCCGGAACCTGGTAACCGGCAATCTGGAAAGGCATTTCGGACATACTGTTTTACTGTGCACCGGCGGATACAGCAATGTATATTATTTGTCGACCAGTGGAATGGGATCCAATGTAACCGCAGCCTGGAAAGCGCATAAACAGGGCGCCTGTTTTGCAAATCCCTGCTTCACCCAGATCCACCCCACCTGCATCCCCGTCAGCGGCGAACACCAGTCCAAACTCACCCTGATGTCTGAATCCCTGCGTAATGACGGCCGCATATGGGTTCCGAAAAAACAAAATGAAACCCGCAAACCCGGCGAGATCCCGGAGGAGGAAAGAGATTATTATCTGGAAAGAAGGTACCCTGCATTTGGAAACCTGGTACCGCGGGATGTAGCAAGCCGTGCTGCCAAAGAGCGATGCGACGCAGGTTACGGCGTGGGTACATCCAGGCAGGCTGTTTACCTGGATTACGCGGAAGCCATTAACCGTTACGGAAGAATAGAATGTAACAAAAACGGAATTGCAAATCCTTCCCCCGAAATCATCCGACGGCATGGAATGGACGTCGTAAAAGAAAAATATGGCAACCTCTTTAATATGTATGAGAAGATTACCGGGGAAAATCCATATGAAGTACCCATGCGCATCTACCCGGCGGTTCATTATACCATGGGCGGGTTATGGGTCGACTATGAACTGATGACGACCATCCCCGGCCTGTACTGCCTGGGGGAAGCGAATTTTTCTGATCATGGGGCCAACCGTCTCGGGGCATCTGCCCTGATGCAGGGACTGGCAGATGGTTATTTCGTGATTCCCTATACCATCGGCAATTACCTGAGTGATGAAATCCGCACAAAAGAAATTCCTACCGATCATCCCGCATTCGAAAAAGCGGAGAAAGTGGTTGCGGACCGCATCAGCCAGTTGAAAAATATCGGCGGAACAAAAACGGTGGATCATTTTCACAAACGGCTGGGAAAGATCATGTGGGATAAATGCGGCATGGCCCGAAATGCAAACGGGCTGCGCGAAGCGATTGTTGAAATTCAACAGTTGAAAAAGGACTTTTACAACGATCTGAAAATACCCGGTGAAATTTATGAAATGAATCCCGAACTCGATAAGGCAAGCCGCGTAGCCGATTTTATTGAGCTGGGCGAACTGATGTGCATGGACGCATTGAACAGAAATGAAAGCTGCGGCGGTCATTTTCGCGAAGAAATGCAGACCGAGGAAGGAGAGGCTAAACGCGATGATGAAAACTTCAGTTATGTAGCTGCCTGGCAATTTGCCGGAGAACACGAATGGGTGCTGATTAAGGAGCCCCTGGAGTTTGAAGTTGCTAAACCATCGCAGAGAAGCTATAAATAAACAGGGGAGTATGAGCGTCTGAGCGTGTGGAACGGTTGAGAAAAGCAATCAGTTACAGAGGTCTGATTACGAAACTTTAAATAAACCAAGAATATTAACAGGGAAATCTGAAATGGGTTGGTGAAAAAATAAACCGGGAAATCATTTAATTTTTACACAGCCGCACTTTCATTCTTCCACATTTGTTTTCCGTATGGAGCATTACAAGATGAATCTCACATTAAGGATCTGGAGACAAAAAAATTCAGAAACAAAGGGTCGTTTTGAGACTTATAAGATAGAAGATATTTCTTCTGAAATGTCTTTCCTGGAAATGATGGACGTGCTCAATGAAAAGCTGATCCGGGAAGGGCAGGAGCCGGTTGCTTTCGACCATGATTGCCGGGAAGGTATCTGCGGAACCTGTTCGATGTTTATCAACGGAAGGCCGCATGGGCCCTGGCATGCGAATACAACCTGCCAGCTGCATATGCGGGCTTATCAGGACGGAGATACCATCACGGTGGAACCCTGGCGTGCCAATGCGTTTCCTGTCCTGAAAGACCTGATCGTTGACCGTTCAGCTTTCGACCGGATCATTCAGGCGGGCGGATATATTTCTGTGAATACCGGTAATGCCGTGGAAGCCAACTCGATCCTGGTGCCCAAAGACCAGGCAGATTCCTCATTTGCAGCGGCAGCCTGTATCGGTTGCGGAGCCTGTGTGGCAGCCTGTAAGAATAGTTCTGCCATGCTTTTTGTTTCCGCAAAAGTGTCCCATCTCGCGCTTTTACCTCAGGGGTATCCGGAAAGAAAAACCCGTGCCCTCAATATGATTGCGCAAATGGATAAGGAAGGGTTTGGCAGCTGCACAAATACCCAGGCCTGTGAGTCCGTCTGTCCCAAGGAAATTTCCATGACCAATATCGCGAAGCTGAATTCGGAGTTTATTCTGGCGGGTTTGAGTGATTAAAAAACGCCACACTCCCCCCCACCCAGGAGCGGTCCCTGTTATAACGCACCCCAATCATTTTTCCCTTGCTCAGTCGGGCGAGATTGATCGCCGGCACGGGTCTGGCAGCTCCTTCAGGCCAAAGGTACATGATCCGTATTTCCACTTTGGCGGGTTCATCCATGGTTTGAATCACCGGCGCATAATGTACTTTCCTCTGGAGAATCCAGTTCGCAGGATCCCGGATCGAATGGATGTTTTCCGGATGCACATCGATGATCACCCCCTGACCGGCGAATGAAAACAGGGGTTTCAATACATAATTTTCGAGATCGGGCGGAATCGTTTTCACCTGGTCGAGAAAAAATGTTTCCGGCACATAGGGATGTCTTATAAACGGAAGTGTATGTTTTGAAATCCGGTAGAACCAGTTGGGATGCGGGATCCACTCCACGTCCCATTCCTTCTTTAAATCAATATGTTTGCCCAGGCTGCCTTGTTGTGAGTGCAGGTCGTCGAAAATGATCCGGTTATAAATTCGTTTAACCTGTATTTTCTTTTTTTTCTCCCCGTGATAATAGAATAACCGGTTCCCTTCTTCCATCAATTCGGTTATACACACGGGTCGGATGCCAAAATAATCCTGTGTGCAGTAAAAATCGATCCTTGTTTTTTGCTCGTGTGGTTTGATTTCCAGCAAAATGGTGTTTTCAGGTTCCCCCCCGCCGAGCAGGATTTTTTTTAATGCTTCCAGGTAGGAAGCCCGGTCATACCCGCCGAGATATTGGGTGAATGCCGCCGTAACCGGGAAATGTTTCTGAACCATTTCAGGATAAAAAACCTGGAAGGCATAAAGCGTCGGAAATCCCTGCATTTCGATCAGTTGCGGTTCGAGTTCCTTTTTTTCATCGATGCAGACACCGAAATCAAAAGCAATAAAATGGGCATGCCTTTCTTTCCCCGGAACACAGTCGTCCGGCGGAATTGCATGATTTGTTGCTTTTATAAAACCGGGTGCAGTAAAGATATCCACAATCGATTCGCAGGCACTGATCATTTTATCCCGGAAATCATCAGGCACGAATACCGGTGTTTCTGCCACGCGGAACTCAATACTGCCGGGATGCCGGGCATGGAGGTCCTCCAGGAAGGACTGGTATTTTTCCTCCGTAAACGAATCATTAAATCTTTCACGAAGATGTGGAATCATGTTTTACGTTTAACGCCTTACATGGCTGTTAAAGATTGAAGTTTTTCGTTCATAAAATATTTTTCCTCACTTTATTTACATCCACCGGCTGGCGGACCCCCTGTAATCATACTTTCCCACGTGCGATATTTAAAAAATTCGGGATCACCAGTGAATAGGTTCTCCTGATTTTATCCGGATCGTTTAAATGCTGGATCATACTTTTCCATTTTTCTTCCCCGTATCCTTCTATCACCGTTTTCTTTTTATCAGCTCTTTGCAGGTACATACTCATACCCGTCGCATCAGCCTCCGGATGGAACTGGGTACCCAGCATGTATTCATTGAAACGGATGGCCATAATGGCACGCTGCAGGGGAACATGCGGTCTTTCCTTTTCGATAGCCAGTACCTGGGCCCCCTTCATTTTAAAATCTGCTTTATCTTCTTCGATTACCTGGTAATCCCGGCTGTCCACTGCATAAAACGGATCTTTCAATCCATGAAAAACAGGTTCTTTCTTACCTTCGGGTCTCATATGGACCGGGAAAACACCAAATGCGGTGGATTTTCTTTTTGTGACTTTCCCTGTTTTAAAAAACCGGCATGCGAGTTGGAATGAATGACAAATGAAAAGCACATGCTTTTTATCGGCTTCCGGTGCCACTTTATTATGTTTTACCAGGCCATGCAGCCAGTCCATGTATTTATTATCCCAGGAAACGCCCTCGGTTTCCAGGGGACTGCCCGGTCCGCCGCTTGACAAATAAATATCGTAGGAGAGATCCGGAAGTTCTTCTTTTAACCGGACGTCGTATATACGGGACACTACATGTAAACCCTTAACCAGGCTGTATTCCCGGAGGATTTGTTGAATGCAACGCATACCTTCGTTCGGGCGCCCTTCATAAAGATCCAGTATCGCAACACGTAAGGTTTGATTCATTCTGCAAATATCTTCAAAAAAATCTGTTATGTCTGCAGCAAAAAAAACGCACTTCAAACCATCAGAAAAATTTGATTCACGTATCGAGCTTCCGGGAAGTTTCAGGAATATTCCTGTCGGAAAAAACCTGGGAAATACTTCCTTCAATGAAGTGATCGAAGTGATGATCCGTATCAGGAGAAAAACGCCGATCCGGAATTTTGTCCGGGGAATTGCCATTGGAAAGAATAAACCTGTAAGCCGGGAGGATTTTAACCGCCGCTTCGGTGCAACTCCCGATGATATCAGCCTGGTTGTTGAATATGCCCGCCAGCATGATCTGACGGTTCTTGAAACCTCTGTTCCCAGGCGCTGCGTCATATTGAAGGGCTCCGTACAAAAGTTCAGCGAGGCATTCCAGGTGTATCTCGCCAATTTTATTTCCGATTCCGGTATGATCTACCGGGGCCGCAGCGGCGCCGTTCATATCCCTGAGATTCTGCGCGATGTTATTACCGGGGTTTTCGGACTGGATAACCGTGCCCAGGCCCGGCCCATGTTTCACCTATTAAAAAGAGAAGGTGGCATCGTCAATCCCCGGGTCGCTTCAGTTTCATATTATCCGGATGCAGTGGCCAAAGCGTATAAATATCCCCGTGATGTGAATGGAGCCGGTGAATGTATTGCACTGATCGAACTGGGCGGCGGATTCCGGAATGCGGATATGCAACAGTATTTCAGTAAACTCGGCATGGCCCTGCCCGTCATTATTGCGCGGTCGGTAGCAGGAGGTCATAACGCACCTTCCACCCCCGACAGTGCCGATGGTGAAGTGGCGCTGGATATCGAAGTGGCCGGAGCCGTGGCACCGGGCGCAAAAATTGTCGTTTATTTTGCACCGAATACCGACAAGGGTTTTCTGGATGCAATAAGCACTGCAATACATGATACGGATCATAAACCATCCGTCATTTCCATCAGCTGGGGCGCCGCCGAATCCCAATGGACCGGACAAGCGATGCAGAATTTCAACGAAACTTTGATGTCCGCCGCCGCCCTGGGTGTGACCATCACCGTTGCTGCGGGTGATAATGGTTCCTCCGACCGTCAGTCAGACGGGAAAGCCCATGTTGATTTCCCGGCCAGCAGCCCCTATGCACTGGCCTGCGGCGGCACCCGCCTGCTGCCCGGTTCGGAAACCGTATGGAACGACCTGGATGGCTGGGCCACAGGGGGCGGCATCAGCGAAACATTTCCTGTGCCGGATTATCAGAAGAAAATTTCATTACCCGCATCCGTGAATTCCAATAAAATAAAAGGGAGGGGTCTTCCCGATATAGCCGCCAATGCGGATTCTGCAAGCGGGTATAAGGTACTGGTAGACGGGCAGTGGACAGTAGTCGGCGGAACCAGCGCGGTAGCGCCCCTGATTGCCGGGCTGATTGCTTTGGCCAATCAGAAATTAAAAAGGAAATCCGGTTTCATTCATCACAAAATATATGCAGCCCGGTCGCCCGTGTTCAAAGACATAACCGTGGGGAATAATATCACTGCAAAAATCGGGGGTTACGAGGCAGGTGCCGGCTGGGATGCCTGCACAGGGCTCGGAGTGCCACTGGGCAATGTGATCAGCATTTTATAAATGTTATTCATATTTTCTTCCCTTGGTATACCAGAAATCACGGAATGAGAAGATAAAGCTGGCCACCGCATAATTTTCCCTGAGCAGGTTATTGGTCGTTGTACCCCTTATTCCGTACTGCAGCACAAAGATAAAAGACAACGGGGAGCGTTTGGAATTCACACCCAATCCGAGGGAGCCGCCCATATCGATAATGGGAGTGCCGTTCACGATGAGATAGGACTTGTTATAATAAAAACCGGCCTGGTAAAAAGAAGTTTCGTACAGGGTATTGTAAACTATTTTTTTATTGGAAACTTCCACTCCTACAGATGCCCGCTGGCTGTTTTCATAAAATACCCCCCCCGTAGATCCGCCGAGGCTGGACCAGTTCTGAAATTTGTAGTCTGCCAGCAAAGTATATTTTTTATCCTTGGTGATAGAAAATCCAAGCCCATAGCTTGTTGGAATATTATAGGTGCCAACGGTTGTTTTTGATCGGAGCACATTGGAATCCAGGTTGAGGACGGTAATATTTGTCTCGGTACTCAGTGCCTGCTGGTTGGCATAGGTAGCTCCGATGGTAAAATCCCAGTGTTTGCTGATGGATCCATAATACTGCAGGCCATAATCCACGTAGAGGTTCGTGTAGGACGTGTTGTTGGTTTTAGACAGGTAAATGGATGAGCCCTGGCCGAGAATAATATTATTATTATTGATAGACCCAAACAAATAGGAGGTGGTAATACCAATGGACAGGTGATGGAAAAATTCATAACCGTTCGCCCAGAATACCTTGCTGATACCGCCATAACCCTGGTTGTAGGATGGAACCTGACCGCCGCCATAACCAATGGGCTGGATACCGGAATACTCGTAATTCTCCTCACTGTAAGGTACCAGGCCTACCGCACTTCCCCAGTGTTTGAATATTTTTGTTCCGAGCGCGAATCTTTTAAAAGTAATATCCGACGACTGGTGATTGGTCTGGCTGACCGCATTTCCGGAATAATCTACGTATTTGCTGTTTACCCCGAGTTCACCGATAAAAAACTGGTTGTCGAGTTCACTCAGGGATGCGGGGTTGTTCGTAATCAGGTTCCTGTTATTCCGGTATGCCAACCCGGTCGAAGCAAGGCCGCTCGTGCGGTTGATGATATTATCAGTAAGATCCCCGATTGCGTGAATGGAATAGGGAGAATTATTGTTTTGCGCAAAACCCCCTGAAATCAACAGAACGGAAAATAATATGGTGAGCCAGATTCGCATAGAAGAAATACCGTTCGGGTTGGTCATATTAATAATATGAGGCGTAATATATTTTCAGGGAAATCTGATTGGATAATTGTGGATTATGCGAATCTCCGAATACAGCCCTGTTAAAAGTAGTATTGAATGTAGTAGCCGGGGTGATCAGCATCAGGCCGTTTATAGCATTATTAGGGGCCCCCTGCGTAAGCGCTTTCTGTATATACGCCGTGATATCATAGGTATAATTTGTATTGGTTCCATACAAATAATCGATGGTCAGATTTCCGCTTCCATAAGGAAGTACGGCCCCGATGGTGTTGGCATAGTTGGTCAGCGTCAGGTTGACCGCCGGTGGCAAGTTCAGGACCGGACTATAGGTTCCCTGAACCGGTTTGATGATTAACTGGGCTTTCATAACGGCCAGGTAATCGGGATAACCCAGCAGATCGGTAATGGTTGGAAACAAAAGTTTTGTATACAGGCTGGTTATAGGCTGCAGGAAGGCCTGGTTCCCGGTTGCTGTGGAAGGAAGTTCCAGGTTTCCCGGGCCAAGGGGAGCCGTAGGTGTTCCGGTCCGGTCTGCTATTATCTGGTTAAACTGGGTCGCCGGATTTACAAGTGGAAAATCAGCAGTTTTCTGCACCATCACCACGCCGGGCTCATGATAAAACAGGCGGAGTACGAGTGAGTCCATGAACCCATAAACGGCTCCGGGTAACGTAGTATCTGGATAAACCGTCAATCCTTTGAAATAACCCCGGAATAACGATGCATTCGTGATCGTATCGGGCTGCCTGTACAAAAGGCCAAACAATTGTTCGCCCATACTGTTGGGCATCGTTATTTTTACCGAATCACCCATTCGCTGGCTGGTTAAACCTGCCGTAGGGTTAATCTGCACGTATGCGGACCCTAGTACTGCCGGATCGTAGGGAATGGAATTGTTGCTGTAAAAAGCAGTTTGTATGCCGGGATAATTCATCACCTGGGTCAGCTGGCTCACCAGGAAGCCCTGTATTTTGCTGGTATCCCCGTAAAATGTTTTGTTGATCCGCAGAATCAGCTGGATTGAATCGTACACTGAAAAATTGGTAAGGCTGGGTAGTGGATAAGGGGCCCCGATATCAGAATAACTTCGGGAAGTGACGGTGCCAAAAAATGGATCATTATACCGTCCCAGTAACTGGGATTTGGTGCCGGATGTGGTGAAAGAGTCGAGAAAAACAGTAGAAAGCTTAACGGAAAATGTGTCTACGGAAACCACATTGGTCGCATTGTCTCCGTTATATGCATTTGAAAACTGGATTTGCGGTTTGGTGCATCCAACGATCACCATCATGAGGAAGGCAGGTACGCAGCATACAAATAATCGATTCCTGAAATAACATTTCCTTCCCATGTTTATTTTCTGCAGATTAAGGTTCCGGGTAATTGAAAAAAACTGGCTGGGCTGATGCGGAAAATCTCATTGCCAGTTATCGGGTTCAGTATATTCATTTATTCTTCTTTCCACACTTCCTAAAAGGGCAAAAGTATGTTTTTTGATTACGATTAACAATTGATACGCATTACGTTATTTGATAAATTTTTGTGAAATCCCCTGAATTGTCCGTATTTCGCGCTGCAAATAAAATACTTTTATCGCTACAAAACACCGGATTTTTAATTCAACAATATGAAGCGGATCTACATCCTTTTATTTTCACTTTTCGTCTTATTCTCCTTGTCTTCCTGTCATTCGAATAATATACCCTATAATCAAAGTGGTGACTGGGCTGCGGAATCCCAATTGAACGGACCCGCCCGCAGTGAAGCGGTTTCTTTTGTTATCAATAATTTCGCCTACGTCGGAACCGGTTGGGACGGTCTGAATACCCGTTACAATGATTTCTGGAAATATGATCCCACCCAGAATGTATGGTTGCAGGTAGCCAGCATGCCTGCCGGAACGGCCAGGAGCTCGGCTGTTGGTTTTAGTGCGAATGGCAAAGGTTATTGCGGAACGGGTTATGACGGCTTTAATTATATGAAAGACTTTTACGAATACGATCCGGCGACTGATGCATGGACGCAGAAATCAGATTTTCCCGGAAGTGCCCGTTATGAAGCAGTCGCGTTTGGCCTGGGTAATCTGGGATATGTCGGAACCGGATTTGATGGCGCCAACGCCCTGAAAGATTTTTATCAGTACGATCCGTCTATCGATACCTGGACTGATATCGGATTCAGCGGCAATAAAAGATATGGTGCGGTTGCCTTCACCTATAACAATCAGGCTTATGTGGTTACGGGAGTGAATAGCGGAACGATGCAGACGGATTTCTGGGTATTCAATCCCGCTTCCGACACGGCCAAATGGTCCGAACTCCGGCATATTACAAACTACAGCACGGATCAATATGATGATGGTTATACCACCATCACGCGCTGGAATGCGGCGGCTTTTGTGATTCCGCCTTACGCTTATATCAGCTGTGGTGAAAATGGTGTTTTATATAGCTATACCTGGCAGTATGTTTTCCCGGATGGTAAGGGCGGGGGTGATTTATGGTATGAAAAAACACCGTTCGAAGGACCTGCAACTACAGGCGCAGTCGGATTCTCATTAAACGCTACCCCGGGTGGTGGCGGATTTATCAGCACCGGCAGAAGTTCTCCCGGGCAGGCGGGCGCATCAGATTATTTATGGGAGTTCTTTCCAAATAATACCGTAAATCCCAATAACAATTAGAAATAAATATATTCTGATCGGTATTACCGCGGTGCTGCTCTGCTTCGCGATCGTTTTCTTTGTCCGTCATGGAAATCATGATGGTAAAATCTATGTGTATGCGGTTCCGGTTAAAACGGACTATGGCTGGGGATATAATATTATGGCCGGAGAAAGGATATTTATAAAACAGGAATTTATTCCGGCTTTACCCGGTAAACTGGGTTTTAAATCTGCAGACGATGCCTTGCGGACGGCAAACCTGGTCGTTCAGAGAATATGTGCGAATCAGTCGCGTGCGATTACACCCGGGGATCTGGACAGCCTGGGGATCACAAAAAAATGAGGAAGCCTTAAGCATCCGGCTGTTTTTCCTGCCGGGTATTCCCCTAAACATAAATGAAAAAGCCACTTCTTCAGGAAGCGGCTTTTTTCAATTCGTTAAACCGGGTAATTCAAAATGTACAGATGATCATGAAGGTATCGGATTTCATTTAAAGGGTCCGGTTTTCAACGATACTGGTTTTTGGGTTTTCATCAGGACGGATTCGGGTTGGCTGCGCATGTTCATAGGATGACCGGATGGGTTTTCAGGATTGGATTCTTGCTTTCTGACTGGTTTTTTTTCGGATTCCGGATTTTAAGTTTTTCTACTGTCAGGGTTTAGGACTTCAATGTAGTTCTTCAGGAAATTGGTTTGGTTTTCAGGATTCGGGGCTTTCGGGGTTTCAAGGGATATTTTCGACGCGTTGACAATACAAAGATGCCCCGGAAGCGCCCCTTTTCATAACTTATTCGACAAAGGAGGTCATTCCTTCGATTTTCAGTGAAAAATAGACGATGAACGAAAAATCTCCATTGCCGATTCCCTATTCCTCAATACTTTTGCCCTCCTTAAATTCATATAAATGAGACAAATCGCTTTCCGGGAAGCTTTACGTGAGGCCATGTCAGAAGAAATGCGCCGGGACGACCGGGTCTTTCTGATGGGTGAGGAAGTGGCAGAATATAACGGGGCGTATAAAGTAAGTCAGGGCATGCTGCAGGAATTCGGCGCCAAAAGAGTTATAGATACCCCCATTTCTGAACTGGGTTTCACGGCCATAGGCGTGGGGGCTGCCCAGAACGGACTTCGTCCCGTACTGGAATACATGACCTGGAACTTTGCCGTTCTGGCGCTGGACCAGATCCTGAATACAGCTTCTAAAATGCTCGCGATGAGTGGCGGCCAGGTGGGCTGTCCCATTGTATTCCGGGGTCCGAACGGTTCTGCCGGTCAGCTGGGGGCACAGCATTCCACCGCTTTTGAAAGTTATTATGCCAATATTCCCGGACTGAAGGTTGTTTCACCCAGCAACGGGTATGATGCCAAAGGGCTGCTCAAACAGGCCATCCGTTATGAAGAGGATCCGGTTATTTTTATGGAAAGTGAAGTGATGTATGGGGATAAATCTGAGGTTCCGGACGAAGAATATTATATAGAACTGGGGAAAGCGCGTGTGGCAAGGCCCGGAACGGACGTGACCATTGTATCCTACAATAAAATGATGAAAGTATCACTGGCGGCAGCTGCCGAACTGGAGAAAGAACAAATCAGCGCCGAAGTGATTGACCTGCGGACCATTCGTCCGCTGGACTGGATGACGGTACTGGAGAGCGTTAAGAAAACAAACCGGCTGGTGATTGTGGAAGAACAATGGCCCTTTGGCTCCGTTTCTTCTGAAGTGGCCTATACGATACAGAAAGAAGGTTTTGACTACCTGGATGCACCCATCCGCAGGCTGACTGCTGCAGATGCGCCCCTGCACTATGCAGGCAACCTGGTGGCTGCCGCCATGCCTTCTGTAGAAAAAACGGTTAAAATGGTAAAGGAAGTCATGTACCTGAATAAATAATATATTCGGGCAGGACGTACCAAAAACATCTCCAATGAAATTGTTTTACACGATCCTGTTCTTTGCTGCCTGTTTAGAGGTTTCCCGGGCCCAGCCGGCATACCAGCCTTCTGTAGAAAACCTGGCGGCCAGAAAATGGTTCGACAGTGCCCGTTTCGGGATGTTTATTCACTGGGGTGCATTCAGTGTTCCCGGAAGCGGTGAATGGGTCATGAACGAACGCAATATCACAGTTTCAGAATACAGCCAGCTCCAAACCATTTTTAATCCCGTTCGCTTTGATGCACAAAAATGGGTATCTGCCGCCAAACGCGCCGGTATGCAATACATCACGCTGATCACGCGTCACCACGATGGTTTCAGCAACTGGGATACCAAACAATCCGATTGGAAAATCACCAATACCGACTGGGGAAAAGACGCGGTTCAACTTATGGCCGAAGAGTGCCGGCGGCAGGGTATCAAGTTATTTGTTTATTATTCCCTGCTGGACTGGTACCGAAGCGATTATCAATATGAAACCGGAAGGACCGGACATGGAACAGGAAGAACCGTAAAAAGCGACTGGAACCATTATATCGCTTTTATGAAAGCCCAACTTACGGAATTGCTCACCCGTTATGGTCCCATTGCCGGCGTTTGGTTTGATGGTTACTGGGACCAGCTTCCCAACGATCAGGACAAAAATAACCAGCCCCGGGTCGACTGGCACCTGCCGGATATTTACGCCCTGATCCACCATCTGCAACCACAATGCCTGATCGGCAATAATCACCACCTGAGCCCGATACCCGGCGAAGATTTTCAAATGTTTGAAAAAGACCTGCCGGGAGGTAACAGCACCGGGTTTGGCGGACAATCCGTTTCCAACCTCCCGCTGGAAACCTGTGAGACCATTAACAATTCCTGGGGATTTAACATCACTGATACGCATTATAAATCCTCCAGGGACCTCATCCGGTTGCTGGTGAATGATGCGGGCTACGGGGCCAATCTCTTATTGAACATCGGTCCCCTGCCCAACGGGGAGATTCAGACTGCCTTTACCGACAGGCTGGACAGTATGGGCAACTGGCTGAAGAAAAACGGTTATGCGATTTACGGTACCCATTCGGGTTATATGAAACCACAAACCTGGGGCGCTATTACAGAAAAAGGAGACAAAGTGTATCTCCATATCTTTAAAACCGATGGGGATCAGTTTTTCGTGAAGATGCCTTATAGAGTGAAATCGGCCATATTGGAAGGCCGCAGGCTGCAGGTGCAGCCATTGGCAGACAACTATATTATGATCAATTTAAAAGGGATTCCCCTGGATCCCGTGGATGCGATCGTTCAGCTGGAAGTCATAAAATAAAAATCCCGGTGGCCAGGGGCTGATCCGGGAAATTCATATTTATTGAATGGCTTTTAATGAATGGCTTTCAAAGCAGTTCCCATCAGAATCAGGGAAACATAGGCAAAGCCGATTAATACAAATCCAAATACGGTCAGTTTTAAAAACACTTTGGCCGGTGCTTTTGCGGAATGATCTAATTCCTGTCTCATAGGGTTAAATTTTAATACTGGTTTTTCTAGAATTATGGTCGTTCACAAAATAAGAAGACAAACCGGCTCCTGCAACGTATTTTTACGAAAGTAAAAGATACATCGGGACAAATGACAGATCACCTTTATCCCAAATAACCCGGTATTGATTTAAATTGCGGTCTAATAGGCTGAAAATCCTGCCCTTATTATTTTGAAACCGAGAAAATATGTCGAATATTCTGATCATTGACGATGAAAAGGCGATCCGTAAGACCTTGAGTGAAATCCTTTCTTTTGAAGGGTACAAAATAGATGAAGCTGGGGATGGGGAAGAGGGGTTTAGGAAATTCCGGGATAAAGAATACGATGTTATTCTCTGCGACATTAAAATGCCCAAAATGGATGGCATTGAATTCCTCGAAAAAGCAAAAGAGGCAAACCCGGATTTACCCATCATTATGATTTCTGGTCATGGTACCATTGAGACTGCTGTTGAAGCCGTCAAGAAAGGGGCGTATGATTATATTTCAAAGCCGCCGGACCTCAACCGCCTGCTTATAACCATACGCAATGCCATGGATAAAACTTCGCTGGTGGCGGAAACCAAGGTGTTGAAACGTAAAGTGAGTAAGGTACAGGACATGATTGGTGAATCCGCGCCCATTCAGAAGATCCGGGAGACGATCGAAAAGGTGGCGCCCACGGATGCACGTATTCTAATAACCGGTGAAAATGGCGTCGGAAAGGAACTGGTGGCCCGCTGGATACATGAAAAAAGTAACCGTTCTTCGGGACCCCTCATTGAAGTGAATTGTG
The DNA here is from genome assembly GCA_002413325.1 of Chitinophagaceae bacterium UBA5175. Lineage (GTDB taxonomy): Bacteria > Bacteroidota > Bacteroidia > Chitinophagales > Chitinophagaceae > Puia. The sequence goes on from DHWT01000187.1 coordinate 28,121, forward strand.
CAGCGATTCCGGGCGAATTGATTGAGAGCGAATTGTTCGGGCATGAGAAAGGTTCATTTACTTCGGCAGTCAAACAAAGAATCGGGAAATTTGAACAGGCAAATACAGGGACGCTTTTCCTGGATGAAATCGGTGATATGAGTCCCAATGCCCAGGCTAAAGTGCTACGTGCCCTGCAGGAAGGCAAGATCACCCGGGTGGGAGGAGACAAAGACATTAATGTGGATGTGCGTGTGATTGCAGCAACCAATAAGGATTTGCTTAAAGAAGTGGATGAAAAAAATTTCAGGCTGGACCTGTATCACCGTCTCAGCGTGATTATTATCCATGTTCCTTCTTTAAATGAAAGGAAAGACGATATACCCCTGCTGATCGATAAATTCCTCCAGGATATCTGTAACGAATACGGAATTGCCCGTAAAGGAATTGATGAGGAAGCCATACAGGCTTTGCAGGAATATAACTGGACCGGTAATATCCGCGAACTGCGCAATGTAGTAGAGCGGTTAATCATCCTTTCTTCCAAATCCATCAGCCGCGAAGACGTCGCCAATTATGTTCTTCCTAAAAAATAGACTTTATAAAAATTGCATAAATGTGCCAAACGGTTCACCGGATCCATTCAGCTTCAGTATTTTGACAGCTGATAATCGTGTAATTTTTGGCCAAATCTAAAATTGCTTACATGACAGCCCATCAGATCCTGGTTCTTATAATAATATCCCTGGTTTTATTCATCCTGCCTGCTTTTGGCTTGTATTTCATGTTCAAAAAAGCAGGAGTCCCGGCATGGAAAGGACTGGTGCCCGTGCTCAACAGTTATGAAATGCTGCGGTTGAGCAAAAGACCGGTTTATTTGTTTTTTATTCAATTTATTCCGGTGGTTGGCTGGTTCCTGACACTGGCCATTTGTGTTGAATTTGTAAAAACCTTCGGCCGGTTCAGGTTTTATGAGCATGCGCTGACCGTCTGTTCGGGCGGCCTGTATTTTTTATATGTCGGGCTGAATAAAAAAGACCGGTTCATAGGGGCGGATGCTTCAAAAAAATATAAAAAATCAGCTGCGCGCGAGTGGGTAGATGCGGGCATTTTCGCTGTCGTGGCCGCCACGCTGATCCGTACATTTGTTTTCGAAGCCTACGTGATCCCGACGCCATCAATGGAAAAAACGCTGCTGGTAAATGATTTTCTTTTTGTCAGTAAGTTCAGTTATGGTCCGCGCATTCCCAATACACCCATCGCCATGCCCTTTGTGCATCATACCATGCCCGTCTTCGATATGAAGTCGTATGTGGAATGGATTCATATCCCATATACACGCTGGTTTCCCGCCCCGGTAAAAAGAAATGATGTGGTCGTATTTAATTTCCCTGCCGGTGATACGGTCATCAATAAAGAAGGATACCAGTCCGAGCAGCCATATTATGACGTGGCGCGCATGCTCGGAAACGGAGATATTAATGTGGGCCGCCAGGTTATATTCAATGACCCGGATCAGTACCCGCTGATCGTGCGGCCGGTTGACAAGCAGGAAAACTATATCAAACGTTGTGTGGGTGTGGCCGGGGATACCCTGCAGATCAAAAACCAGATCGTATTTATAAATGGGCGGGAAACGAAACTGCCTGATTATTCAGAAACAAATTATATTGTCACTACCGGGGGGCAACAACTGGATGAAACGGTAATGCATGATGAATATGATATTGATATCAACAATGGGGAGGAGTTTCAACAGACCGGAGTTCCAAACCGGTATGCCATGCTGCTCACCGCCATTGCACGCGATAAAATGATTAAAAGCGGGCTGGCAAAAAACATTACACCCTACCTCGACAGCAGCAGGCAGGTGTATCCGTATGATCCGCAGTATAACTGGACCAAGGATAATTATGGTCCTTTCTGGATCCCGAAAAAAGGAGCCACCCTCACCCTCAATACATTCAATTATCCTTTTTATGAAAGGGCGATCCGGGATTATGAAAAGAATAAACTGGAAATACAGAATGGAAAAATATTTATCAACGGCAGGGAATCCAACAGTTATACTTTCAAGATGGATTATTACTGGATGATGGGGGATAACCGGCACCAGAGCCAGGACAGCCGTTATTGGGGATTTGTACCCGAAGATCATGTGGTTGGGGAAGCCTGGATGATCTGGATGAGCTGGAAAAACGGGGTTCGCTGGAGCCGCCTGTTTAAGAAAATCAAATAATCTGTTTTCGTCCCGCATGAAGCAAACCCATATAAATATTCCGTTCCAGATTTTCCCGGATTTAAAATCACTTGATGCCGCCGATGCCCAACTGATGGAGGCTGCGCGTGTGGCTACAGGCCATGCGTATGCGCCTTATTCAAAATTCAGTGTAGGCGCAGCGATCCGCCTTGAAAACGGGAGCATCCTGACCGGCTCCAACCAGGAAAACGCAAGTTTTCCTGCCGGTATATGTGCCGAACGGGTGACCCTGTCGGCTGCTTCTGCAACTTTTCCCGGAATTGCCGTCACGTCCATGGCCCTGACCTATATCAATGTGTCCGGCACCGGCAACCGGCCAATCAGTCCCTGCGGAATCTGCAGGCAAACGCTGGCAGAATATGAGCAACGTTTTGGACGGTCCATACGTCTTATACTCGGTGGGTTCTCCGGTGAAATATTTTTGATCAGCCGGGCAACGGATCTGCTTCCATTTGCGTTTAGTAGCCAGGAATTAAAACAACTTTAAATTTTTGTCTTAATATTGCACCCGTTATGAAAAAATTATCATTTGTTTTAGCGGTTATTGCCCTGATAAGTTATTACTCCTGCGCCAAATCCACACCGAATTACCCGTCCTGTACCAACGCACCGGTCACTGCAGATTCTGCGACTCTGATTCATTTTGCCAATGATTCAATTCATTTTTATCCGGATTCAATTCCGCTTTCTTATGACAGTTCCGGATTATATTATCATATTGTGGATTCCGGATCTTCTGTTAAACCGGTTTTTTCATCGACAGTCACCGTAAGCTATATTGCGAAATTGATGAATAACCAGATTTTTGATTCTGCTTCCAATACAAATCTGAACGGGACCGGTTTATATAATCTCATCCTCGGCTGGCGCCTCGGCTTACCTAAAATCGGTATTGGAGGCCGGATTCAGCTGTTTATTCCTTCAGCCCTTGCCTGGGGATGTACCGGCTATGGTCCTGTGCCTGCCGATGCACCGGTGTATTTTGATGTTACATTGCTTGGAGTGTATTAGTTTTTCCTAACTTACGTTTCTAAAAATTAAAAATTTATGAAACGTACGGCCACCGTAATCTGGAAAGGATCCGGAAAAGATGGAACAGGAACACTGACTACGCAAAGCACTGCAGTAAAAAATGCCCAGTACTCTTATAAATCCCGGTTTGAAAACGGGGTAGGAACCAATCCTGAAGAGCTGATCGCTGCAGCGCACGCCGGCTGTTTTGCTATGAAGCTGAGTTTTGTTTTGCAGGCACTGGGCATTACCCCTGAGAGTCTGGATGTTCAGGGAGAAATTACCCTTGATGGCACGATTACCGAGTCCCACCTTATTCTAAAAGCAAAGATTCCAGGTATTACCGAAGAGCAGTTCAAAGCAGCTGCTGAAGATGCCAAGCTAAACTGCCCTGTCAGTAAAGTTCTCAATACGAAAATTACACTGGACGCATCCCTGGTATAAAATAAAATAACAACATGGCTAAAAACAAATCCTCTGTTTCGAGGAGAGACTTCCTGCGGAATACTTCTCTGGCGGCCGGCGGAATCATGATCCTGCCCCGTCATGTACTGGGTCGCGGATTCACGGCACCCAGCGATAAATTAAATATTGCCTGCGTGGGTATAGGAGGCAGGGCAGAAACAACCATTCCCCAGGCCTATAACAACGGGTCTGATCATATCGCAGCCCTTTGTGATGTGGACGACCGTATGGCAGTGAGCGCCCGCACTAAATGGCCCAACGCGCACTATTATAAGGATTACCGTGTGATGCTGGAAAAGGAAGGCAAAAATATTGACGCGGTAATGGTCACCACTCCGGATCATATGCACGCACCCATAGCGATGGCAGCCATGGAGCAGGGTAAACATGTGTATGTTGAAAAGCCGCTGACACATGATATTTATGAGGCCCGGATGCTTACGGAAGCAGCAAAAAAATACAAGGTCGTAACCCAGATGGGAAACCAGGGGAGCAGCGGAGATGATATCCGGCTTATTGAAACCTGGCTGCAGGATGGTTTACTGGGAGATGTGCACACGGTGCATGTGTGGACCAACCGGCCCACCTGGCCGCAGGGCATTCCAACGCCCACCGGTCAGTTTGATATTCCTAAAGAACTCGACTGGAATCTGTGGCTGGGTACTGCCCCGTTCCGGGAATTTAATCCGGCCTACCTGCCAGCGATCTGGCGGGGCTGGGTGGATTTCGGATCCGGTTCCCTGGGAGACATGGGTTGTCATTTTATTGATTCGCCTTATTTTGCATTGAAACTGGGTTACCCGGTTTCTGTCGAGACCAGTATAGGCTCTGTTTACAAAGGATATTTCCAGGAAGTAATCAATACGGATGGATTTCCTCCGTCGGCAAAATCATATATTCAATTTCCGCAAAGGGGATCCCTGGTTCCTGTTAAAATGGTGTGGTACGACGGTGGAATCAAACCAGAAAGGCCGGAAGAGCTTTTACCGGATGAACCCATGGGTGATGAAAGTGGCGGCATGATATTCGAAGGAACGAAGGGAAAACTGATGGCCGGGATCTGGGGCAAAAATGCAACGCTGCTGCCGACCAGCCGAATGAAAGATACCGTTTTGTCAAAATCGAAATTTCCCCTGGTGGAAGGGGGGGCAGAAGGTCACCAGCAACAGTGGGTTAAGGCCTGCAAAAAGGGATATGGTGCTTATACCAGTTCGGATTTTGCCATCGCCGGTCCGCTGACCGAAACCGTACTGATGGGAAACCTGGCTGTACGGAGTTACCAATACAGCGAAACCAACAGCAAGGGTCAGAAAATATTCCCCGGCCGCAAAAAATTACTCTGGGATGGTGAAAAAATGGAGGTTTCCAATTTTGCACCTGCCAATCAGTTTGTAAAAAGAAACTACCGGTCTTATTAGTCTAAAGCTTAAGGCCTGAAGCCTGAAAGCTGAAGCCTGACTGTGTTTTTGGAAATTCAAATTTAGAATATTCCATAACTCATAACTCATAACTCATAACGGTCATCCGTCATTGAATCAATTGTCAATAATGAAATTAAAAGAAAACAAATCCAGAAGGGATTTTCTGAAATCCACTTCAATGGCTGCAGCTGGTTTTTTTATTGTGCCCAGGCATGTGCTGGGGCGGGGTTTCGTTGCACCGAGTGATAAACTCACCATTGCGGGTATAGGTGCCGGCGGGAAAGGAGAGAGTGATTTATTTGAATTCTCAAAAAGCCCCAATGCCAATATTGCCTATCTCTGCGATGTGGATGACCGGCAGATAAAAAAATCCTTAAGCCGTTTTCCCAAGGCAAAAAGATATTACGACTTCCGGGAGATGCTGGAAAAGGAGCATAAGTCCATAGATGCGGTTTCGGTGTCCATTCCGGATAATTGTCATGCGGTAGCAGCCATTGCGGCCATGCAACTTGGGAAACATGTTTACGTACAAAAACCTCTGACGCATGATATCTATGAAGCCCGGATGCTGACGGAAGCTGCCAAACGGTATAAAGTGGTTACGCAGATGGGGAACCAGGGCGCTTCCGGAGACGGCGTGCGTACGATGCAGGAATGGTATCAGGCGGGCATCATCGGAGATGCCACGGAAATCCAGGTTTGGACCAACCGCCCCGTATGGCCGCAGGGAACGGGAACACCCCAAAGCAACGACCCCATTCCGGATGAGCTCAAATGGGATCTCTGGCTGGGACCGGCAAAGGAAGAGCCTTATCATAAAGAATATGTACCCTTCAGCTGGCGGGGCTTCTGGGCCTTTGGAACAGGCGCACTGGGCGATATGGGTTGTCACCTGATAGATCCTGCATTTAAAACGGTAGGCCTGGGATATCCTTCTGAAGTGGAATGCAGTCAGGTGGCATTATTTGAAAAAATGTGGACGCCGGATTATTTTCCAGAAAGCTGTCCGGCGGCTTCTTCCGTCATCCTGAAATTTCCGGGTAAGGACGGGAAACCGGATGTGAAAATGCATTGGATGGATGGTGGTATCATTCCGGAAAGACCGGAAGAACTGGGCGCTGACGAACAGTTCGGCGATAATGGTGGCGGAGGAGTGCTGATTATCGGCACCAAGGGGAAAATCATGTGCGGGACCTATGGGAGTGACCCCAAACTACTACCGACTTCCCGGACAAAAGAAGTGAATGTTCCGCAAACGCTGGCACGCGTACCGGAAGGTCATTATGTGCAATGGGTAAACGCCTGCCTGGCTGGTTACGGACGAAATGAAGTAAGTTCTCCTTTTGAATATGCAGGCCCTTTAACTGAAACCATCCTGATGGGTAACCTGGCACTCAGGACCTGGAATATCAAAGTTGAAAAAACAGTGAACGGAAGGGTTCAGAGATCATTCCCCGGAAGAAAAAAACTGATGTGGGACGCTGCCAATATGAAGATCACCAATTTTGATGAAGCCAATCAGTTTGTAAAAAGAGAATACAGGAAGGGATGGTAAAGCAATTTGGAAATTTGAAAATTATAATCCTGTTATACAAAGAGGTGAGATTTTCAAATTTCCAAATTATTTAAATAATCACAATAGCATTTTTCAAAAATGCATCCATGATTTCGAGCATGAGCTCATTGCGTATGGTGCCTGTATCCGACATATCGGGTACCCAGAATTTAACTTCATAATTGACGGCATTATTTGCAAAATTGTCAACGGTTACGGCGGGTTTGGGATCCCGCATGT
>DHWT01000187.1:35298-40011 GCA_002413325.1 Chitinophagaceae bacterium UBA5175
GGGATCCCGCATGATCTTTTCATTTTTATTTAATTCTTCCAGGATCAGTTCACGCGCTTTCCGGAAATCAGAATGGTACGCAACGCTGATCAGGATCTTCACACGTTTGTTGCGGTTATGTACGGTCCAGTTGATCAGTTGCTGGGATAATAGGTCGCCGTTAGGAACGATGATATTGGCACCTTCCCCGTTATTGATCTGGCTGGACCTTACGCCGATTTCCTGTACGGTTCCGGTTTTCCCTCCGATTTCAATGATATCCCCGATCTGGATGGGCCTTTCGAAGGCTATGATAATTCCGGATACGAGGTTGTTAACCAGGTTTTGCAAACCGAAGCCAATACCCACGCCCAGGGCGCCGATCAGAATAGAGATTTTATTAATGGGGATACCCGCTGCGGCAACGGCGATGAGAAAACCGGAGGTCCATATGCCGATACGCACGAGCAGGGCGATCGAACCCAGCCGGGTCTTTTTCTGAGGTCCCGGATTATGCCTTTCGTCAAAGAAGAAGTTTACAAACTGGGACAGTACAGAAGAAATCCAGATGATCAGTATAAATAAAATTCCACTGGCATAAGAGAACGTGAAACTGCCGATGGTTCTTGGTTCATTGATGAAATAAAAAATGATGCTGCTGACCCGGTCATATAACATTAGGTTCCTAAGTATGGAAAGTATCCAAACGAAAACAGCCACCACCCACAATACCCTGCGCATTTTGTTTTTCAGGTCAACAAACTGCAGGAAAGCAAAAAACCGGTTCTGAAAAACTTCAGATTGCAGATAAACAGCATCAATGAGAATCGTGCAGCAAACATTCAGTGTGCCCGCCAGCACCAGACTGTCAATCGAGCTGAAGGCCAAAAGTTTACTGATCGTAACCCGTCCGGCCAGGTTGCAGCCGATAGAAAATAAGATCTGCGTCAGGGTAAACGCAAGAACCCATTTGCGTGCGCGCGGGTTTTCCAGGTTTTTAAAAACGATTGTATTCATGCGTAACAGCCAGATGCATATTACGGCCAGGAATATGCCTACTGCCATCAGCCCCCATCTTTCACCATAGGCTGAATCCAGTAGGATATCATCGATGGCAAACACGGTCCAGATAACTGCCAGGCTAATCCAGGCGGCCTTTCCCCGTTTGGAGAGGTAGGGTGAAAGCAGGATAGATAATAATAGGAGGCGGAACAATTCGTTGAGATGAACATAAGCTGCGGGGGCGCTTACATAAAGGAAGGGGCCATAAGTAACGAGCAGTAAGAGACTGGAGAGAACGGCCGATTTGTTAAGGAAGGTCAGATTATGGATGATATGTTCACGTTCTGTTTTTTTGCGTACCAGGTGCCCGGTGATCAGAAACCAGATCAGGAGCAGGAGCCATATGCCCAGGTTAATGGACCGGGTGTCCCAGGTGCTTGACATAAAAATCCGTATAACGCGTCCGGAACGAACCAGGCCGTCCTGTACCACTTCGGAAAGCGTGGAATCATAATCTGTGGCACAGGATTTAAAAAAGGGAGCTTCTTCCTGCTCCCATATCGCGCGGGTGACCACCTGCCGGCGGTCTGTTATTTCCGACTGAAGGTCTTTAACCAGTAACAGGTTTATGGAAACACGGTTCCTAAGGGTATTGATTTTTATCGTGGAATTGTGCAGTATGGAATCCAGGGAAAGCGAACGGCTATATACGGCGCTCATCTGGCCACGCAGGATGATGTTCAGTGAATCATTCAATAAACTGCTGTCGTGTTTTACCAGCCGGATTTGCTGGTGGGTATTATTTAAATGAGCGATATAAACAGTCAGCGACTGATCCCAGTCCTCCAGCGTTTCCCGTGCCTCACCCAGCATGACGTATGCTGTGTTCAGGCTGCGCAGGTTCATTGGATTGTCATTTCGGTTAAGCCGGTTATGAAAATAGTTCAGCCTGCGTTCCAGGCCGGATAAGGAGCCCAGCATGCCCGTTGTGTCGGCGCCGTGATCCAGAAAATTTTCGGCACGGTTCAGGCCGAAAGAATAGGTTTCAATCTTGTTCACCATGTAGGGAACCGTGGTATCCTTGATCTCTGCTTCCCTGAGGATGGAATCGGAGAGGTGGCTGTTTAAATCCAGGACCTGGTTATCTGTTTTCCTGTGACGGGGATTACGTTTTTTTACCTGCGCTTTGACCTGGGAAAAAATCAGGCAGCAAAAAACGGAAATAACCATAAACCGGAGCCGGCTCTTAACGGGCATGTAAAGGGAATTTTATCCAATATACGGTATTGCCGGTGCACACCCTACAGAAAAATAGATCGTCCCGGAGTCCTATTCACTGAGCATACGGGAGAGCATGAGTAGTTCAGTTTTTTTATACAGGTTCGACTCATTGTCGAAACACCTGCTGAATTCTTCCAGCAGCGTCTGCATGATTCGGATATGGCCGGAGGGTTTGAAATGTATATCCGAAGGTGTAATGGCAATACGGCTGAAATAATTCATAACATCCTTATGGGTGAACACCTGGCCGCTCATGGGATCAATGAAAAATTCGATGCGCTCGATCGCTTTTTTTTCATTTCCCTCATCGGCCAGTTCCGGCTTTATATAAGCCAGTACAAACTGGCGGGGTATATTGATGGCTTTTACCGGAATGTCCAGCAGTTCACTCAGCAGCAGATAGACGATACCGTTGATGATGGCGTTTCCTCTTTTGGTTTCGATCACTTTATGAATCAGGAATTCCTCCGGATGCTGGTACCCGACCTCGGTTCCTTTCAGATTATAATAACCATACAGGATACTGGTGAGCACATTTACCTGTTCCAGCGGGGTTAGATAGTTGTTTAGCTCCAGCCAGATATTCCGGCGCAGCTTTTCAATTTCCTCCAGGACCGGACTGGTAGCCAGATCCGGGTACTGAAATTTGGATACGAGCAGGCTGGCGGTAAGCAGGTCGTGATAGCTGCTGGTTTTCCATCTTTGAAAATCTTCGGTGAGGTCCCGGTAATGCAGCCGGTGGATGAGCATTTCAATTCTTTCCTGGATGGAGTCCTGCATGGTATTTTCCCACAGGTATTCCAGGTTGGGAATGATTCCCCGTCCGTAACTGATGATGCGGTCGCTGATTGTAGTGAACACTTCTTCATCCGGATCATCGATTAGATGAAGCAAGGCTTTGATTTCTCTGGATTCCTGCATGGGGTGGATGTTTTTTCTTCAGGCGATATACAGTCGGGGTTACGCGGGATGAATATCGCAGAAGTTAAAAATAATGCAATGACAATCTTATCCACAAATCCAATCCGGATGTTTATTTCCGGTGCGGATTATGCCTGCACTGATTGGATAACGCAGGATTTTTAAAAATCTTATGAAGATTTCTTTTTCTTCGGAACTCTTTTGGGCGGGTTGGCTTTCACTTCTTCAATGATGGCCTTTATTTCCGGCAGTTCCAGCGATTCCACGTGATCCTGCTTTTCCTTGGGAATCTTATAATTGCGCAGGCCCTGTTTGATATAGGGCCCGTAGGGTCCGCGAAGCAGTTGAATCTTCTCCTTTTCGAAGACCTTGATCGTCCTTTTTTCTTTCGCGGCTCTTTTTTCCACAATGATGGGCATGGCTTCGTCAAAGCCGATCGTATAGGGATCAAATTCTTTTCCGAGTGAATAAAATTTCTTGTCATGGGCGATATAAGGACCAAACCGCCCGATATTGACTGCCACATCACTGCCTTCAAAAAGGCCCAGGTTTCGCGGCAGTTTGAAAAGTTCCAAGGCTTCACCAAGGCTGATGGTCTCAATACTCTGGGTGTTTTTTAATTTCGCGAAACGGGGTTTTTCTTCATCATTCTGTTCGCCGATCTGCGCCATCGGTCCGTACCGGCCCATGCGTACGATGAGTTTTTTCCCGGAAGCCGGATCCACGCCCAGCTCCCGTTCCCCGCTGATCCGTTCAGCTGTTTCGATGGTATTGTCAACATCTTTTTTAAAAGGGATATAAAAATCATCGATCATGTGGTTCCATTCAATTTTACCGTTGGCCACTTCATCAAACTCAGCTTCGATACGCGCCGTGAAATTATAATCCATGATATCATCAAAGTACTGTTTGAGGAAATCCGTAACCACGAGGCCCAGGTCGGTTGGAAATAATTTGGATTTCTCAGCACCCGTCGTTTCCTTTTCGGAAATTTTGCTGATTCTATTTTCCTTCAGTTTCAGGATCCTGAAATTCCGGATCACCCCTTCTTTATCCCGTTTTTCCACATACCCTCTTTTCAGGATGGTTGAAATGGTAGGGGCATAGGTAGATGGTCTTCCGATGCCGAGCTCTTCGAGTTTTTTGACCAGGGAAGCTTCTGTATACCGGGGCAGGGGCCGGCTGAAACGTTCCGTGGCGCGCATTTCCACCAGGGGCAGCTGCTGACTGACTGAGAGCGGAGGCAGCATACCTTCCTGGTTTTCTTCTTCCGGGGCATCATCATCATCGCGGTCTTCCCGGTACACTTTCAGGAACCCGTCGAATTTCAATACCTCGCCGCTGGCTTTCAATTCTTCTTTATTGGTTGAAATCTGAATCACGGCAGTCGTTTTTTCCAGTTCGGCATCTGCCATCTGGGAAGCCATGGTCCTTTTCCATATCAGTTCATATAAACGGCGGCAGTCCGCATCTTCCACGCTCATGTTCTCCATATAGGTGGGCCGGATGGCTTCATGGGCTTCCTGGGCG
>DHWT01000187.1:40330-59211 GCA_002413325.1 Chitinophagaceae bacterium UBA5175
TGTTGATTTCCGACCTGAGATTTTCCATTGCCGTTTCACTCAGGCTCACACTGTCGGTACGCATGTAGGTGATCTTACCGCTTTCATATAATTTCTGGGCGAGCAGCATGGTACGGCTCACGCCATAACCGAGTTTGCGGGAAGCCTCCTGCTGGAGGGTGGATGTCGTGAAGGGAGCGGCCGGTGATTTTTTACCGGGTTTTACCTGGATGTCGGTAACTGTATATTTAGCATTCAGACAACTCTGCAAAAAGGCTTCGGCGTCTTTTTCTTCTGTATATTTTTTGCCTTCGGCAGAAAATATGACATTTTTATCCGATATGTCTTTTGCCGAAAAACTTGCTTCGATCCGGAAGGTACTCAGCGCGGTAAATGCATTGATCTCTCGTTCCCTTTCGGCAATGATCCGGACAGCCACACTCTGCACCCGGCCCGCACTCAGGTTATTCTTCATGCTCATTTTACGCCAGAGCACCGGGCTCAGTTCAAACCCTACAATCCGGTCCAGTATACGCCGGGCCTGCTGTGCGTTCACCAGGTGCATGTCGACCGTTCTCGGCTTTCGAACGGCCGATTCGATGGCAGGCTTGGTAATCTCATGAAATACAATCCGTTTGGTTGTTTTCGGGTCCAGGCCCAATACTTCACACAGATGCCAGCTGATCGCTTCCCCTTCCCGGTCCTCATCCGTTGCCAGCCATACTTCACCGGATTTTTTGGCCAGGCTTTTTAATTCTTTGACAACTTTCTGCTTGTCTTCCGGAACGATATAACGGGGTTTATAATTATTATTCAGGTCAATGCCCATGTCGGCGCGCTCCAGGTCGCGGATATGACCATAACAGCTTTTCACCTCAAAATCTTCTCCCAGAATTCTTTCAATGGTCTTCGCTTTAGCCGGGGACTCCACGATCAATAGATTCTTCGCCATACTGTTTCAAATATTGTTATTCCTGCCTCAAGGCGTGCAATTTTACAGTATAACATTGAAAGTAAAAAATGACCTGAATGCCAGCCGGGGGCTGAATGCCTGCTTAACTCATTAATTTATAGGACTATCCGTGTTGTTTTGAAGATTCTCCGGGTCTTCCTGTTTGTTCTTTCGTTTGAAAAGCGATACATCCACTTTGCCGAAGCGGTAATTAAACTGCAGCCGGAAGAACTGGGGATCCCGGTAACGGAGGCTGTGCTGGTCGGAATAGGCTGAGTTAATATATACGTCATATCGGCGGGTGGCCAATAGATCAGACATGCTGAAAGTGAGGCTGGCTGCCTTATTTTTAAGGAATTCATATCTAAGGGAAGCATCCATCCCGCCGGTTGGCAGGGAATGGCCCTGTGAATTGCCACTTACGGTAACGCCCCTGCCACCCCCTCCCTGGCCGGCTGTTCCGCCGGGCGGCAAAACAGTTTTGGAAGTATAGTCCCCTGTAATTTGTAAAGTCAGGTTTTTGGGCAGCCTGAATGTCGTATTGATCTTGGCAAACCAGCTGTAACTGGCCGGGGCCGTATGAATGGAATCGGGGGCGTTGATTTTTGATGTATAGATATTCAGGTTGGTAGTCAGGTCCCACCAGGAAGTCAGGCTGTTTCTTCCGATCAGTTCCAGCCCCCCTATATAACTCGAATTTGCATTGATATAGGTATTGACGAGTACCACCGAGTCAGTCAGTGGGTTGATTTCCTTGGTCTGGTACCTTGTAATGAGATCGGTAGTATACTTATAATATACAGTGGCCAGGAAGGTGTTTTTCTGATAATTTAACTGGTAAGCCATTTCCAGGGAATTTGTAAACTGCGGTTTGAGGTTGGGATTACCGCGGCTCAGATTCAGGGAATCCGAATAGTCTGTAAAAGGCGAAAGCTGGAGAAATCCGGGCCGGTCGATTCTCCTTGTATAATTCAATTGCAGGTCCTGATTATCGCGCAGTTTTTCTGTAAGAAAAATACTGGGGAACAGGCTGATGGGATACTGATTGCTAAAAGTGCCCAGGGTGTCTTTTAATCCGTCCGGACTGTTCACATCTTTTTCAGCATAGCTGTTGGATCCCTGGTAAGCCGAATTTTCAGCGCGGAGGCCCATTTGAATGCCCAGACGTCCGACTGTATTCGAATACTGAATATATCCCGCCAGCACCTGGTCGTGGTAACTGTAATTGGATGAAAGTAGGGGCTGATACAACAGATTCCCCCCACTGTCGGCGGTGTAGAAATTATTCAGGTTGCTGATATTTCGAACGGCCATCCGGGCACCTGTCTCCAGCTTTGATTTTTCGGTGAACGGATTGGTGAAATCCGTCTGCGCTGTAATGAATTCATTTTTCCCGGATGTATTTTGTTGTTGATTATAAATACTCGTAAGTGGTCCGCCGGGTATTTCATAAAGTTCCGAACTGGTCTGATTCAGGCTGTTTGACTGCCCCTGGGTATAGTTTGCATCAGCTGTCCAGTTTTCGCCGGACCGGGGAAAATTATGTTTAAAGCTCAGCATGCCGGATTTGTTATTGAATTCTGTGCTGGTATTGGAGAAACGCCGGGTAAAGGAACTGTTGGATGATCCGTTTTTATAAAGGGTGTCCTGGGTGAGACTGCTGTTTGTGGTTGGTTTGGACATGCCATGCACGAGGGTGCCTGAAATAGTAATGGTATTGCGGTTATCCAGAAAATAATCCAGGCCGGCACGGGCGAATGTGAACTGACTGTTGGCTACATTACTGTCCACCTGGTGAAGCTGGTATTCCGGATAGGAAATAAACGTAAGGCGGTCGGTGGTTCCCGGGGAAATTGTTTTTCGGTTATTGTAACCGACACTAGAGAAAAAATTGATTTTACCTTGCTTGATATTGATATTTCCCCCCGCATTATAACCGCCTCTTTTGGCAACGCCTGCCCGTACCGAACCGTTATATCCCGGCTTGCGGTTTTTTTTCATAACGATATTCAGAATGCCGGAAACGCCGCCAGATGCATCAAATTTTGCTCCGGGATTGGTGATGATCTCAATGCTTTCTATTTCATCTGCAGGAATCTGGTCCAGGGTCAGCGTGGTGGGCCTGCCGTCTACGAAGATGGTGGGCGTACTGTTCCGAAGCGTAACATTTCCATCGATATCGACTGCCAGGGAAGGTATATTTCTCATGACATCCACGGCCGTTCCGCCCGAAGCGGATATGTCCTTTTCCACGTTATATATCTTCCGGTCAATGCCTAATTGTATCAGGGGTCTGGATCCGGTAACCGTCACCTGCTGCAGGCTTTGGGTATCCACCTGCATCCTGATATTGCCCAGGTCCCTGTCAACGGCGCCCAGCCGCTGTTCCGGATCGGCACTTTGCGCTTCTTTTAAACTGAATGTAATTTTCTGATCGATGGATTTATATCCGATGGCAGTCAGTCTGAGGTGGTAATTTCTGAAAACCGGCAGGTTCTCAAAACTGAAATCCCCATTGGAGGGCGTGATGGCACCCCGGATCACTGAATCCCTGCGGCTATGTCTGGCCATATCTAAAACGCTCATCAGGAGTTGAACCGATGCGCCGTCCATCCCTTTGTTGGTTTTCGCATCTACAATCCGTCCATAAAAATGCCCGATGGCGGGAGATTGCCTGGTATTTCTGCGCGAGGAGGGAAAAGCCCGGCGGGCAGAGTCCTGCGAAAATAAGTTACCGGAAATCAGGAGCAGCAGGCTTCCTGTTAAAAACCGGCACATGCATAATCTCATAAAAGTGGGAACAGAGCATACTAAAGGTCTGTTAAAGGACCCCGGGTGGTTGCTAAATGGTTGTTAAGAGGAATCTTTCGGATAGGGAGAAATCTTTCCGATAATCGTAAAATAAAAAAACTGGGTGACTGATGGGGCTCGAACCCACGACCCCTAGAACCACAATCTAGTGCTCTAACCAGCTGAGCTACAATCACCGTTTGGGAGGGCAAATTTAGGAAAATTCCAGTATAATCAGGGATCGGGATCTAAAAAAGTTATGAGTTGTGAGTTATGAATGATGGGTGATGGGTTTGGACCACGGTTAAAGCATAATATTTTCATTAAATGCATTATTCATAGCCCATAAATCAATATTCATTCCTCATAAACCCTCCCGGGTGGTTAATATTAAGTGAAGCAACAACAATACAGGGTCATAAATCGTTATTTTTGAACAATGTCAAAACTGCTCTCATATATGTTGAATAAAAGGAATCTGCCGATTGTTTTGCTCGTATCCGCCCTGGGAATCGCCCTGGTCCTGAAAACTTTTGCCTTTAGCAGCCAGCCCCCGACCAAATACGAGCGGATACTGAAAAATGTGAGTGAATTACTGGAAGAAATTCATTACAGCCCAAAAAATATTGATGATCAGTTTTCAAAAGAAGTATTTAAAAAGTTTTTGGGAGAAGTGGACGTGGAGAAAAAAATCTTCCTGAAATCAGATATTCAGGAATTGTCCAAATATCAAAACCTGATAGATGATGAAATCCTGGGCAAAGCACCCGTGCAATTCGTACCGGCTGTTTTGGCGGATTACAAAAAAAAGTTGCAGGAAAGCCAGAATATTTCAGATGAAATCCTTACCCGGCCTTTCGATTTCAACATCAAGGAAACCGTTAACCTGGATTATGATAAGTTGGATTTTCCTGTCAATGCCGCTGCCCAGCGGGAAGAAATCCGGAAAAAACTGAAATACATGACGCTCGAAAAATATGCGGACCTGCTTGAGCAGCAGGAAACAGCCAAGGGGAAATCCGGTTATGTGGCAAAGACCAATGAAGAATTGGAGAAAGAGGCCCGGGCCAGGACCCTGAAAATTACAGACCGTTTTTACGATCATCTGAAGATCAAGGCCGACGAGGATGATTTCTTCAATATGTTTGTTGAAACCATTGTGCAAAGCATGGATCCGCATACCGACTATTTCCCTCCGGTTGAAAAAAGGTCTTTCGATGAAGATATGAGCGGCCGTTTTTACGGGATTGGCGCTGCCCTGCGCGATGAAGACGGTAATATTAAAATAGTAACCCTGATAACCGGTAGCCCGGCCTGGAAATCCGGACAGGTCAATGTCGGGGACATTATCCTGAAAGTAGGTCAGGGTGACCAGGAACCCGTGGATCTATCCAGCTATATGGTAGAGGATGCCGTTAAGATTATCCGGGGAAACAAGGGGACCGAAGTCAAACTTACTTTGAAAAAAGCAGATGGTTCCGTTAAAGTGGTTTCCCTGATCCGTGATGAAATCGTACAGGATGAAAAGTTTGCTAAAAGCGTCATCATCCAAAGTGACAAGGGTAAGATCGGTTATATCTATCTCCCGGAATTTTATGCAGATTTCGACAATCCGAAGGGTAACCGTTGTTCGGTTGACGTTGCAAGGGAAATCATAAAACTGAAAGAAGCAAAAGTTGACGGCATCGTGCTCGACCTGCGCAACAACGGGGGCGGTTCCTTATATGACGTCGTGCAGATGGTCGGCTTGTTTATTGACCAGGGTCCGGTGGTGCAGGTGCGCGACCGCGATGGCAAACCCCAGGTGTTGAACGACCGGGATAAAACAGTTTTGTACGACGGCCCCCTGGCTGTTATGGTGAATGAATTCAGTGCCTCTGCGTCAGAAATTTTTGCTGCAGCCATCCAGGATTATCACAGGGGCGTGATCATTGGCAGTACAAGTACCTATGGTAAAGGAACCGTTCAGCGGAATATCCCCCTGGATAAGAATATTGGCTTCAATGATGTAAATGGTCCATTGGGAACTGTTAAATTAACCCTGCAGAAATTTTACCGGGTTAACGGAGGTTCAACACAATTGCGCGGGGTCTCTTCAGATATTGTGCTTCCGGACTTGTATGAACATTATAAAGTCCGGGAAAAGGACCAGCCGGATGCATTGGCCTGGGACGAAATGCCCAAGGCTGATTATACCACGTGGAAATATGCCTATGATATCAATAATATCCGAACATCCAGTACGGAAAGAACCAATACCAACAAGGCGTTCAGTACGATTTCCCGTGATGCGGACTGGCTGGATAAACAGAATGACAAATTGTATCCCCTGAATCTGAAAATTTACCAGGAAGAACAAAAGATGATCCGCTCAACGGTAAAGCAGATTGATTCAGTCAGTAAACTGACCGTACCCATGGCGATCAGTACACTGCCTCAGGATACGCTCAAATATGGTGATGATAAGGATAAGGCAGACCGGTACAAGCAATGGGTCGACAGCCGGAAAACAGATATTTACCTCAAAGAAACCGTCAACGTGATGGATGATATGATTTCGTTAAAATCAGTTGTATATAAAAATTAAAATAATAAGCCCAAAGTCCGATACCAGGGTGTGCGTCTTGATCATAAATGACAAGACGCATTTTTTTTAATTCATCTGTATAAACCGGGGCAGTACTAAATACCTGCTTTTTTATGAGTTGGTTCCATACGGGTTTTAGAGGCGATTACCGCAATCATGGTTCCCATAACAGCAATCAGGCCAAATGAAATACGCAGGCTGGTGGCCTGGGCAATGAATCCGATAAAAGGCGGGCCAAACAAGAATCCCAGGTAACCAATAGTAGATACAGCTGCAATGGCAACACCGGGCGACATCGCCTGGGATCTTCCGGCGGCACTATAGATCATCGGTATAACGGAAGAAACGCCGGCGCCGACAATTAAAAATCCGGTCGTGGCGGTGATGAACTGCGGGAAAAAAACAGCGAGCAGCAGGCCGCTTGCTGTGAGGATGCCACTCAGTTGCAGCATTTTTTTCATGCCGAGCCGGAAAGCCACCCAGTCTCCGATAAATCTGCCGGTAGCCATGGTACACATGAAGGCGGTATATCCCACCGTAACCAGTGTGGGATCCGGCTTTACAACTTTTGCAAAATAGATTCCGCTCCAGTCGAACATCGCCCCTTCACAAATCATGGAACAAAATGCGATCAGTCCGAAATTTAAAATCGATTTATCCGGTTTGGCAAAAAGGGGTTGTTTCTGATTCCGGTTAAAATCCTTCCGGATTAATTTTCCGGAGAAAATAATCAGGATGACCACGGCAAGTGCTGTGATACAAAGAAAGTGATAGGGTGGTATGATGCGTAAGTGAACCATTAAGGTTCCAACGGCTGCGCCGGTAAAACCCGCCATGCTCCATAGTCCGTGAAAGGATGCCATGATGGGTTTATGGTAAAGATTTTCTGTACCGACGGCCTGGGTATTAACAGAAATATTGAACAAATTTCCGCCAAATCCAAATACAAAGAGGGTAATCATCAGTTGGGTGGTGGAATTTGCTAAACCCAGCATGGGAAGGGTAGCGGAATATAAAATGGCTGCCGTCATCACGATGATCCGGCTTCCGTATTTCGCCACCAGGAAACCGGCTACGGGCAGGGAAGTAATCAATCCGACGGGCAGGCAAAGCAGAACGCCTCCCAGGGCTGCACTGTTCAGTTGCAGTTTGGCCTGGATGTCCGGTATTCGGGAGGCCCAGGAAGCAAAGCAGATCCCTGCCTGAAAGAAAAAGCTGCTGACTGCTATCCGGTGGATTCGTCGTTGGACCAAGGGCATAAAAAATAGCAAATTACTATAAGCAATTTGCTATTCGGAAAATATTCAGCGAAAGCCGGACTAATTTCTTTCTTTCTTGAGCGTGGATTTTAAAATTTCCTGATTCCGGGGTTCAGACATGGCGGAGGCCATTTTCACGGCCCCGTATGCATTCAGGATCCCGCCGGAAGCACTCAGTTCGGATAAAGGAACCAGCTCGTTTTCAGATCCGGGTTTTTTTGCTTTAGTTGCCGGCTGGTAGGCCGATTTATCAATACAATATTTTACTTCTTCAGGACTCAGGTTTGGAAAGTATTCCAGGATCAGGGCTGCAACCCCGGTTACCACCGGTGCTGCCATACTGGTACCATCCAGGTTCCCGTATTTATTTCCTCCTGGCAGGGTGGAATATATACGGGTACCCGGGGCAAATACATCCACTTCTTTTTTTCCGTAATTGGAAAAGGATGCCGTGTAACTTTTAAAATTTTCCTCAGCCAGGGGATCACTGCTTGCGCCTACAGTGATCCAGTTTTTTGCGTGAAACTTTGAATTTTTATAATCCGGATTCGGGAAATTGTCTACGGAATCCACGTCCTCTGCATCATTCCCGGCTGCATGGATCAGTAATACGCCTTTTGATTCTGCGTATTTAACGGCATCGTCCACCCAGGTTTTTTGGGGGGACAGGTTTTTCCCGAAACTCATATTGATAACCCGGGCACCATTGTTAACGGCATACCGGATGGCCAGGGCAATGTCTTTATCATGCTCATCGCCGTTCGGAACCGCGCGGACCATCATGATCCGCACATTGTCGGCAATCCCGTTGATTCCAATGGCATTGTTTCTTTCTGCACCGATGATCCCGCTTACATGAGTACCGTGCATAGGATCCGTTGCCATGATATCATTGTTGCCATAGATACTGTCCTTAATGTCATTTTCATTGTCTTTGACAACATCCCCGCGGTAATTTTTGGGTGCGGTTTCTTTTATTTCCATTTTCTTTTCTTCCCGGTCAGCCTGCTCCTTGAAATCGCTGAGGAAGGTTGTGTTCGTCATATCCATGATATGATTTTCCTTGAACAGGTAGAGCAATACGGACCTTGCTGTGCGGGATTCCATATTTTTAGCTTCGAAACTATCCAGGTCATTGCCGGTATATTCTTTTTTACCGAGGGCAGCCTGCATAATGCTGTCACTTTTTATACAGGCATTCACGACACGTTTCAGCATGAGGAGGTCTACGCCGTTATCGCTTCCGTCGCCCATGATTTTCTTTTTTGCCTTCACCCACATTTCATAATGATCCCGGGCATCATTACTCAGACTGTCCATCCGGATATTTTTGTTGTCGAACTGATCTTTGTATTCATAATACACCCGGCCTTCTTCCTGTGAATCATCTTTTACATTGGTTCCATCCTTTCCCCCGATGAAATTCCAGCCATGGATATCATCCACATAACCGTTGTGGTCATCATCCACGCCGTTTCCCGGAATTTCTCCAGGGTTTGTCCAGAGAATATGGATGAGGTCTTCCTGTAACGTGTCCACGCCGGAATCAATGACCGCAACCAGTACCGGTTTGCTTTTCAGGTTTTTGGCATGCAGGAACTCATATGCTTTATCCAGGCTGATCCCATACACCCCGTCTTTTTCTTTATCGAGCAGGTGCCAGCCTTTAACGAGTTCGGTTTTGGAATAAGTGCCCTGGGCAAATGATGAGAATGAAAAAACCAGCAGGCTGAAAGCAAGCAGGTTCTGTTTGATACGGATTTTCATCGTGGAATTTTTATATGACTGATAATCGTTTGCGGAGCGACTCCGGGGTTTGAAATTATTTTTAATGAATTGGACCTGCAAAGATCAACATTTGTTTAATATATAGGTTAATCCGGGACAGGTATTTAACGGTTATTTAATTGAAATACGCATACTACACGCCGGTTTTTTGCTTTCCCTGTTGCTGTGTTATTATCCGCTACCGGCCGGGTATCTCCAAATCCCTTTACTACAATCCGGTTGTCTGCTATGCCGAGACTGAGCAATACTTTTTTTACCGCTTCGGCCCTTTCGAGGGACAATTTCATATTATACCCCGGCCGGCCGGTATGATCGGTATGGCCTTCAATCAGCAAATCAAGATCGGGATTCGTTTTCAGACTGTCTGCCAGTTCCCTTACCGCCGGGTAGGAATTTCCGGTGAGCCGCGTGCTGTTCACCTGGAACATGACATTGGCTGCAAGCAGCTTGGCGCGTGAATTGATTTCTGCCTTCACTACCGGGCAGCCTTGGTTTTCTGAAGGTCCGGGCTGGTCGGGGCATGTATCCAGTTCATCATTTACCCCGTCCTGATCCCGGTCGGGAACCGGGCAGCCGTGATATTGTTCCAGACCAGGTACTTCCTTACAGGAGTCCTCTTCATCATTGATCCCGTCATGGTCTGAATCGGGTATCGGGCAACCCTGGTATCGTGCGGTTCCGGGAACCGTTTTACAGGAGTCCTCTTCATCATTGATCCCGTCGTGATCGGTATCCGGTATCGGGCAGCCATGCCATCTGGGAGGGCCGGGAATTGTTTTACAGGAATCCTCCGGATCCGGGGTGCCATCCTGATCTGAATCTCTGACGGGTTCCGGGGCAGGTTTGGGATTATTCAGCCAGATGCCGAAGGAACCGCCAAAAACCTGGTTATGAAAACCGGCAGGATAACCGGCGGTATAGGCGTTCGTCAATCCCCGGCTGAAATAAGCCCCAATCAGTACATTGCCCAGCTCAAATCCTGCCCTGGTGCAAATGCCGATATCAAAGGTTTTATACTGTTCCGGGCCATTGCCTACCAGCAGGTCTTCCGTACCCGACTGGTAGATATAATTGCTGGAATTATAGAGGAGTACCCGGTTCTGGTAGGACTGGGAAACTCCATAAATAAAAGCAAAATAAGGTCCTGCACTCAGGTAAAAATGGTTTCGCTGGTTTCTCGAAAGGGAAACCTTCCAGGTCAGATAGAGGGGTAATTCCACATAATTCAGTTTCAGTGTATGCTGGTTATACAGGGTATCAGTTTGATAGAGCGACGAATCATAGAACCGCTGGTATTGATTTCCCTTCGCGCTGTATATAATGCCGGGCTGAAAAAAAAGATTGTTTTTCTCCAGGGGAATTTCTGCGAGTACCCCCAGTTCAAATCCTGTGCGGGGAGAGAAATATTTTCCGCTGGCAGCTTCAAACCCGGGAATGGAATTTTTCTCAGGGAAACTGGAAGAATGAACGCCTCCCAGTGCCGCCAGTCTGATCTGTGCCTGAAGAGAGGAGTGTAGCAGCAGGAGAAGATATACAGGTAAAAAGCCACGGTAAATCCGGTTCAGGTTCATTGCATCGCGTATCCACTATGAACGTATAGCGAATCATTATATTATCTGTATCTGAAGGCATAAAGCCTGGCGGTCAGTGGCCAACTATACTCAAAGGTCAAAATGTATCCCTTGTGCCAGTGGGAGTTTGGTAGAATAATTAATGGTATTGGTCTGGCGGCGCATATAGGTTTTCCAGGCGTCACTGCCACTTTCCCGCCCGCCACCGGTTTCTTTTTCCCCTCCGAAAGCTCCCCCGATTTCAGCCCCGGAAGTGCCGATATTCACATTGGCGATTCCGCAATCGCTTCCGCTTTCAGAAAGAAATTGTTCGGCCTCGCGCAGGTTCAGGGTCATAATGGCTGAGGAGAGTCCCTGCGGCACCCCGTTCTGGATTCCAATTGCTTCATCTAGGGTTTTATACTTGAGCAGATAGAGAATCGGGGCAAATGTTTCCTGCGATACAATCCCGAATTCCGGTCTGGCTTCAGCGATACAGGGTTTTACATAGCAACCGCTTTCATATCCTGTACCGGAGAGGACGCCTCCGTCCACTACAAAATGGCCGCCTTGTTTTTTACAGGTTTCAATAGCTTTCAGGTACATATCGACGGCCTGCTGATCGATCAGTGGGCCCACATGATTTTTCTCGTCCAGCGGATTGCCGATTTTGAGTTGTGCATAGGCGCTGATCAGCCTGGTTTTTACTTTTTCATAAATCTTTTCATGGATGATCAGCCGGCGGGTGCTGGTACATCTCTGACCGGCAGTACCCACGGCCCCGAATAAAGCGCCGAGGACGGCAATATCCAGGTCTGCCTGTTCACTGATGATGATGGCATTATTGCCCCCGAGTTCCAGCAGGGATCTGCCGAGCCGGGAAGCAACGGCAACAGCCAGGGCCTTGCCCATGCGTGTGGAACCGGTGGCGGAAACCAGAGGAATCCGGGGATCGCCGCTCATCCATTCTCCCGCCTCCCGTCCCCCCGTGATGATGCAGCTGACACCCTCGGGAACTTCATTCTTTTTAAATATTTCTGAAATAATCTGCTGGCAGGCCAGTGAACAGATGGGTGTTTTTTCAGATCCTTTCCATACCGTTACATTTCCGCAAACCCAGGCCAGCATGCTGTTCCAACTCCATACGGCAACGGGGAAGTTAAAGGAGGAGATAATGCCCACAATGCCCAGGGGATGCCATTGTTCATACATGCGGTGCCCGGGCCTTTCACTGTGCATGGTGAGCCCGTGCAACTGTCGGGAGATGCCGACGGCAAAATCACAGATATCAATCATTTCCTGCACTTCCCCAAGGCCTTCCTGCAGACTTTTGCCCATTTCATAGCTGACCAGGCTTCCCAGGGCATGTTTTTTTTCACGCAGCGCTTCGCCCACCTGCCGGACCACTTCCCCCCTCCGGGGTGCGGGCCAGGTTCTCCATATCAGATAAGCTTCCTTTGCTTTATGAATGATCTGGTCATAATTTTCTTTTGTGGTTACTGAAACTGCCGCAATATGTTTACCATCTGCCGGGGAAATGGATTCAATGGTTTGTTTCGGGTTGTCATAATAGTTCATTCCGGTTGAGCTGCCCGCGTTATGCCTGTGGATTCCCAGTTCTTTTAAAAACTCCATATGATTCAGTTGAGGTTGCAAGTTATTAAGATTAGAATAAATGGCATTCCCGGTCACGGGCCGGGTATGCGCCTGGAATTAAAATAAGAAGCCACGCGGGCCGCGTGGCTTCTTAAAAAGTGTACTTTTTAATATTTATAAATTCAGAACCACTTTAGTAAATAACCTCATTCCATTATAACCCATTTGGACGGCATCAAACGGTCCACCGGATTCACTGTCGCCCCAGGATGCATTTTTAGCACCAACGGTTGCTGATATATCCGGGTGAACATTGAAGATATTATCCACACCTAAGATCCAGGAGACGTTCTTATTTATTTTATAAGAGAAATATAGGTCGGTTGTCATTTTGCCATTAAAAATAAAATCTTCCGGAACGGTTGTAGTTCCGTCATCTGTAGCTACATACGGATAATAGCCCAGTCCTGCATTTGAAATGCCATCGCCCCCCGGAGTGCCAGGTGCTGCGCCTGCCATAGTATTATATCCATATCCCTGTGTGGATAATCTGCCGTAATAGGTAAGATGGGTTCCAACAGTAAACTTATTTACATCATATTCGATATTCAGTGAAAATTTTGATTTGGGAGCAGAAGCTATCAGGAATGCCTGTTCGCGGGTACTGAAAAAAGTCTGCTGTTCAAATACACTGTTATTCAGCGGAGCAGGCACATTAATCTTGTCTATGTTGATGGTTTGAATATTTCCTGCAAATAATACTTTAAAGCCCTTGTTGCTCCACCTTTTTGCATATTCCAGCACGATATCAACTCCTGCATTCGTTGTGTTCACTGCATTTGCAAAAAATTGTACTGAATTGAGCGGCGGGCTCAATGCAGGGATATAGGGTGCTAACACCGGATCCGTTGCCGGGAATTGTCCTGAAAAAATAACCCGGTTCTTTAACTGGATCAGATAACCATCCACGGTAATCGTCAGGTTACTTACAGGTTTCCATGCAAACCCCAGGCTGTAATTCACAGAGGTCTCCTGTTTTAAAGGTGGGATGCCGGCTGCTCTGGCAACAGCACTTGTATTGGGTGCCAGCCAGATGTACTGTAAGCTGCCTGCAACTATATTGGTATTGATATTGCTGAAATTGATCTGCTGAAGAGAAGGCGCACGGAAACCGGTGCTTACGGATCCCCTTAAATTAAAATTATCTGTCACCTTATAGCGGGTAGCTAGTTTGTACGTATTAACAAATCCGAAATCTGAATAATTTTCAAAACGAACGGCTCCGTCCAGCAGCCATTTATCAGTGACGTCCAAAGATGCCTCCGCATAGGCGCCTATATTGGTGCGGCTGGCATTTACCACATCCGTAGGCCTGAATCCGGGAAATCCCTGTGAGCCGGATGCGACATCCCGGGTATCGCCGGTTATCGGGAATGATTTCTGTGTTGGCGGGTATCCCATCCATGAAGCATCTTCACCCTGATATATCTTATAATTCTCATAACGGAACTCGGCACCAAATGATAAAGTCAGTCCTTTTGCAACGGAACTAAACCGTTTGCTCAGGTCCAGGTTGGCTGTATTCTGCAAAAAATTAAAGCCCCCATCATCAAAGCGTGTTTTGGTTGCCACTTCGTTTTCAGGCAACGTTGCATTGAAGGTGTTGTTGCCGTAATAATGGAAGTCATTATAACCAATCACATTGCTGAGATCCCAGTCCCAGTTATTGCCCATGGTTCCTCTGAGTCCCATGGCTGCAGAGATATCCTGTATATAAACATCTTCCTGGGGATTATAGAAAACATGGGCTGTGTCCAGCACACCGGGTGTCGGGTCATATACGTGCATAATACCCGGCACAAATAGCAGATTCCCATTTACATCAGTCGGGAATTTTTCCGGGTGGTCTGAAAAATTTCGAGTCCAGGCATACACATTGGAATGCTTGTAATTATAGCTCCCGAAAGAATAAAAAGTTGTTTTTGTTCCCGCCAGGGGGATTTCCGCATTGTACATGGCTCCGCCCGTTGTCAGGGAACCGTCTCCAAAAGCCCTTCTGTATTCAGCGATATAGGGTGCAACCGTTTTAGAGTTCGGGTTGGTAGACCAGTTGGTATCGGGAAGGGCCCTGAATGTTTTGCCCTGTGTGAGCAGGTTGGCGCCAAAATTGATAAAGCCGCCGTTTTTCCCAATGGGCAGCCCGTAATTGATGCCGAGGGTAAAAGCCTGGCCGTCAAATTGGGATCCGGTGTAATACTGGCTCGGATCCACATTGTTCAGCGTATTGTATTTATGATCGTAATAACCGCTGTATCCGGCAACAACCAATAATTTTTTTACATCTTTTTTCAGGATGATATTAATGACCCCTGCGATGGCATCCGAACCATATTGGGCAGAAGCCCCGTCCCGCAGTATTTCCACCCGGTCAATCGCCGCTTCCGGAATGGCATTCAGGTCCGTGCCGGAATTGCCCCTTCCCCTGGTTCCAAATTCATTTACAAAGGCAGATAAATGGCGGCGTTTGCCATTAACCAAAACCAGGGTCTGGTCATATCCCAGCCCTCTTAAACTGGCAAAATCTATCGCGTCCGATCCATCGGCACCGCTTTGCCTGTTATAATTAAAAGAGGGTACCGCCATATTGAGCTGCGATTCGAGGTCCGGCCTGGCGGTTGTTTCCACGATCGAGTTCATTTTAACAACATCTACCGGAACCGGGCTTTCTGTTTTTACCCGGGGCATACCGCGGTTTCCCGTCACAACTACTTCATTGAGCTCGGTCGTGCCTTGTTCCAGTGTTATGGATACATCTGATGACGCGCCCACAACGACCGTTTGGGTCTTGTAACCGATATAACTAATCTCAAGCCGGTCATTTGGTTTTGCCTGCACTTTAAAAACACCTTCACTATTGGTTGTCGCCCCTTTTGAGGACGCATTTATTCTCACCGAGGCGCCGGATATAGGGACGCCGGTTTTGACATCCGTAACCTTACCTGTGATGGTGGACTGGGCAAAGCTCAATGTTGACGCGGACAAAAAAAACAGGACAAATAGCCATTTTCTCATAAATCTTTTGTTTTGGTAATGAATAACTAAAAAATAAAAAAGATTCAATATGACAAGATTTGACGAAGCCGACTTCAAATTATGAATATGAGATCAAAAAACAATATATTACTATAAAATATATTTTATCCGGCTAGGGATTTGAACTGGTACAAAGACTGTATTTTCCATTTTTTCTTTTAATGATTATGAGGTCTGAAGGTTTTTCGCATTCTTTGTAGACCAGGCATCTGTTGAAAACCTGTTATTGCCGGTTTTTTTTATTCCCGTCAGCCCTGAAAGTCCGGTATCAATCAAGTTCCATCATCCGTGAAGGCTTATTATTTACTTGATTCATACCCCGATCATGTGCCCTGATCTCCGGATTTCTTTCACCCTGCTTTTTTTATGTCTTGCTGCCCTGCATATTTTTGCCGGAACGGGATTTGCCGGGCCGGTCAAAAAAAACATCTTTCAGTTGAATCCTGTTGAGGAAAGGGTTCCCTTACGGCCTGTTTCACTATCTGTGCAGGCAACAAAACGGGTTCCTCCTTCCGTCAAGGATGTAAAGGCTGCATCCGGCGGCCGGATTTGTTCCTGCCAGATTTTAAATCTGGGATCTTCCAATTATGACCACCGGCTTGTGGTGCTTCTCGCAGAAAAAACAAATGACGGAAGCCCGTCAGTTTTCAGTGTGGCTAAAAGCCGCATTCAGAAAGAAAAAAAATATCTGAAACAGATGTTTTACGACAAAGTTAAAGTAGTCGCCGAAATGCAGGAAACCGGTTCCTGCATTTCGATGTTTTACCGGCTCCGGTCGGCCGACAGCCACCTGCAGTTATATGAAATCCTGAATGCGGATATTGCTGACCGTTGACGGTTAACCGGAATGTTCAGCCTTCAAGCTAATATTGTTCCTGCTCGCTGGGGAAGTCGTTCGATTTTACATCTTTAATATACCGCTGAACGGCCTGGGTGATGGGTTCGTGGAGATTGAGGTACTGGCGCAGGAACCGCGGTTTGAATTCGGTATTGATGCCCAGCAGGTCGTGCATGACCAGCACCTGGCCATCACAATATTTTCCGGCGCCGATCCCAATAACCGGGATGCGCACGGTTTCTGCCACTTCTTTGGCCAGCATGGCGGGGATCTTTTCCAGCACGATGGCGAAACAGCCGGTTTCTTCCAGTAAGAGCGCGTCGCTCTTTAACTTATTGGCTTCCATTTCCTCTTTTGCCCGAACGGTATAGGTACCGAATTTATATATGGACTGGGGAGTCAGGCCCAGGTGCCCCATCACAGGCACACCGGCAGCCAGGATTCTTTTCACGGATTCCAGCACTTCTTCACCGCCTTCCAGTTTAACACCATGGGCGCCTGTTTCTTTCATGATCCGGATGGCGGATACCAAGGCTTCTTTTGAGTTGGATTGATAGGACCCGAATGGCAGATCCACGATAACCAGAGAACGGGCCACCCCGCGGATCACGGATGAGGCATGATAGATCATTTGGTCCAGCGTAATGGGCAGGGTGGTTTCATGACCTGCCATCACATTGGAAGCGGAATCTCCCACCAGGATCACATCGATACCCGCCTGATCGAATAAGCGCGCAAATGAAAAATCATAGGCCGTGATCATGGAAATCCGTTCCCCGTTCGCCTTCATATTCTGAAGGATATGGGTTGTAATTTTTTTTGGCACCATAGAATTGGGTTGGAGTATAAAGATATTGTGTTTTAGTTGTCGTTTGACCGTTGACCGTTGGTCGTTGACTGTTGGAGGTGAGGATTTCAGCTTATCAGGCAACAGCTGGCAGGCCTTTTGCCTGCCGTTCCCGGTATAACGCCTGTATTAATCCGTCCGCCAGCCCGATTTTGGGGACGAAAATTTCATCCGCATCGATCCAGCGCATCACGTTCACATAGATTTGAAGGGCCGGTACAATTACATCTGCCCGGTCTTCCTTGAGATTATAAAGCCGCATACGGTCCGGCACCGAAAAGCTGCTCAGTTCCTTGTAATAATCTTTTAATAATTCCAGCGGAAGCGGTTTACCGTCTTTTCGTTTTGAGAGGGAAAAAACTTTATTGATGTTTCCACCCGAACCAATGGCTGTAAGATGTTTTACCATGGAACGCATTTCTTTTTTCAGGAAATCCTTCATCTGGTCCCAGTGGGCTTCCGTAACCTGGTTCTTAATCAGCCGGATGGTTCCGATATTGAATGATTTCTTGAACAGGAGCTTATTGTCAGCGAAACAGGTTAGTTCCGTGCTGCCGCCTCCCACATCAACATACAAATAGGAATTGTCCGTGTTCAGGTTTTCTGCAATATGGTTTTCATAAATAAATGCGGCTTCGTCATCCCCGCTGATGATCTCGATACGGATGCCGGTGGACTGGGCGACGGTTTCCAGAATCTGCGGACCATTCTGCGCATCCCGCATTGCAGAAGTGGCGGCTGCTTTATAATCTATTACGCGGTATGCGTCCATCAAATATTTGAAAGAACGGATCGTGTTGAGTAGCATAGAGGTTTTCATTTCTGAGATCTCCTTCTTTTCAAACACATCAAAACCCAGTCGGAGCGGAACGCGAACCAGGTTCAATTTCTCGAAAACCGGTTTCTTTTCTGTTTCGGATACTTCCGTAATCAGCAACCTGGCTGCATTGCTCCCGATATCTATGGCTGCCAATATCATAGGTGTGGAATTTAAATGGTAACCATCGGGTCAGCCGGTTCGTGGGAAGCCGGCTCGGGCAAGACGTTCATTTTACCTGTTTTCTGATTCAGGTATTGGTATGTCTCGATTTGTGAACGCACCTTCCTGGATTGATCTTTTTTGTAATGATTCTGCAAATTATTATCGAGCCACCTGGCTTTCACATTATCTGAAAGCTGGATCTGCAATATTTCATTCAGTTCCTGGCGGATACCGGCATCCAGCACCGGGCAGGTTGCTTCGACCCGGTGATCCAAATTACGCACCATCCAGTCTGCCGAAGATATATAAACTTTTTCTTTACCCTGGTTGTGGAATATGAAAATACGGGCATGTTCCAGGTATTCATCCAGGATGCTGATCGCCGTTACAGGCTTTTTAAATTTCGCGTTTTCAGGCATCATGCAGAATATTCCCCGTACGATCAACCGGATTTCCACGCCGGCACGGGCTGCTTCATATAGTTTGTATATGAGTTCTTCGTCAGAAAGCGAATTCACTTTGAGCGTGATGGATGCGGGCTTTTTATTTTTTGCTGCTTTGATTTCCGAATTGACCATACGGTATAATTCCTTACGCAGGTATATCGGGCAGGGGATCAG
>DHWT01000187.1:59545-72750 GCA_002413325.1 Chitinophagaceae bacterium UBA5175
TCTGCCATTATATGGCGGTTGGATGTGAGCAGGCAATGATCACTGTACATCGTAGCCGTTTTTTCATTCAGGTTGCCGGTGCTGACAAAACCGTAATAGAGTGAACGTGCACCCTTTTTTTTCTTGATCAGGCAAAGCTTGGCATGTACTTTCATGTTCGGAATCACATCAACTACTTTCACTCCTTCTTCTTCCAGCCGTTCTTTCCATTCCAGGTTGGCCTCCTCGTCAAAACGCGCGCGGTACTCCATCATGGCCGTAACCTGTTTCCCGTTCCTTGCCGCATTGATCAGCGCGTTGATCACTTTTGAATTGGCGGCGAGCCGGTAACAGGTTACTTTAATGGCCGTTACATCCGGATCGATAGCAGCTTCCCGGAGCATATCGATCACGGCATTAAAGGAATGATAAGGGAAATGCAGCATCAGGTCCTGCTTCAGCACCACGTCCGTTATGCGGTGTAAACTCCTGACGAGCGGGTGGGGAAATGGTTTTTTACGCTGTCCTTTGCGCGGGAACACATCCGGGAAATCTATGAAATGCCTGAAATTATGAATTCTTCCGCCAGCGATGATCGTTCCTTTTTTTGCCAGAGAGAGACCTTTGATTAAAAAATCAAGGAGGTCCGTATCCATTTCCTTATCGTAAACAAAACGGACGAATTTTCCTTTGCGCCGGTTCTTTAATCCCTTTTCAATTTTTTCAATCAGGGAGGTGGACAAATCATTGTCGATGTCTATTTCCGCATCTTTGGTAACCTTGAATACCCAGGAACGGTAGCGGTCATAACCAAAATAGGAAAATATATTTTTCAGATTAAACCGGATCAGATCTTCCAGCAATATGATATAGTGTTCGTCCGGAGAAGGAGAGGGCAGCAGTACAAACCGCCCGAGCAGGCGACTGGGTATTTCTATCAGGGCAAATTTCTTTTCTTCTTTCTCCGTCGTTTTTCTTGAAAGCACGACCCCGAGATAAATAGATTTCTCCCTTAAATATGGAAACTGGGGAATGCTTTGGATCATCAGGGGAATGATATTGGCACGGGCTTCTTCTTCAAAATAATTCTGTACAAATTTTTGCTGGTCTTTGTTGAGGTCTTTTTCAGTTACCAGGAAAATCTTTTCATTTTTCATTTCCAGATAAATATTTCTCCAGATCTCGTCAAACCTTTCCTGCTGCAGCAGGACGATGGATTGGATCTGTAAAAGTATTTTTTCGGGAGCCGTTTCCATATGCATGTTCAGCCTGCCTTTGCCGCTGAATTCTTTCATACGGTTCAGGGCCGCGACACGTACCCGGAAAAACTCGTCCAGGTTATTGGAAAATATCCCCAGGAATTTCACCCTTTCCCGTAGGGGAACGGTAGGATCCGCTGCTTCCTGGAGTACACGGGCATTAAAAGCCAGCCAACTGATATCCCTGGGAATCGTCTTTCTTTTCATAACCGACATCTGCTCCTTTTTTGCAAAGTATTGAAAGGGAAGTGATTGGAAAATTAATTATTTATGAATCAGGAAGTGTAAAGATAGAAAGTAAGGGAGTATGGGAGTCTGGGTGTTTATGGGGAGTGCATCAGGATGGGTGTGATATAGTCCAGGCCGAAATGAACGCCCCGATTACATGTGTCAGCTCAATTTGAATCAGTTTTTTCACTCCCGGACTCCCATTCTCCCATACTTCCATACATTATCCCAGATTTTCTTTGAAAATCTGGGAATTATCCCGACCTTTGCCGTCCAAAATTCCGATAGTATGTCCAGAGTATGTCAGTTAACGGGCAAGCGGCCAATCACGGGAAACACGGTTTCCCACTCAAATATTAAAACGAAACGTCGTTTTTTACCCAACCTGCAGCAGAAACGTTTTTTTCTGGCTGAAGAAGACAAGTGGGTAAGCCTCAAGCTTTCCACAGAAGGCATCCGGACGATCAATAAAAAGGGTCTTTATTCGGTTGTAAAAGAATTGCGTAAAGCAGGGGTAAAGATCTAAAGGGACCGAGCTATAAATTTATAAATTCAGCAAAATGGCAAAGAAAGGAAGCAGGGTTCAGGTGATTCTGGAGTGTACAGAACACAAGACCAGCGGGAAACCAGGCACCAGCCGGTATATTACCGTCAAGAACAAGAAAAACACTCCGGAAAGACTGGAGCTGAAGAAATTTAATCCGATCTTAAAGAAAGTAACTGTTCATAAAGAAATTAAATAATCATGGCAAAAGCAGCAAAGACCGCGATCAAAACAAAGGATGCACGTGCAGCGGCTGAAGCAAAGAACTGGACCAAAGTCATTAAAGCCGTACGCAGCCCTAAGACCGGCGCCTACACGTTCAAGGAAGCCATTATCCACAAGGATAATATCAAACAGTTTCTTTCCCAGAAATAATGGAGGCCCCAAACTTTTTGTCCAAGCTGTTCCCTACCGGAACGGCTTTTTTCTTTAGAACCTTTTAAAAAAACCGGAATGGGACTTTTTGATAAACTTTTCGGAAAAAAGGAAAAACAAACCCTGGATGAAGGCCTGCAGAAAACCAAGGAGAGTTTTTTCACCCGGGTAGGCAAGGCGATTGCCGGAAAAGCCACGGTGGATGAAGAAGTGCTGGACAATCTGGAAGAAGCGCTGGTCAGTGCTGATGTGGGTGTGGATACGACGATCCGGATCATCGATCGCATTGAAAAACGTGTGGCCCGTGACAAATACCTGAACACTTCCGAACTGAACGTGATCCTGCGCGATGAAATTGAGCAGATGCTCCTTGAAAGCGGTGCCGGCAGTGTTCGGAATTTTGAAGTCCCTGCCCGGAAGCCCTATGTTGTTTTAGTGGTCGGCGTCAACGGCGCAGGTAAAACCACCACCATCGGCAAGCTGGCTTATAATTTTAAAAAAGCGGGGTACAGTGTTTTGATGGGCGCAGCAGATACCTTCCGGGCCGCTGCAGCCGACCAGTTGAGTATCTGGAGTGACAGGGCCGGAGTTCCGATCGTAAAACAGGGTATGGGCGCCGACCCGGCTTCGGTAGCATTCGATACGGTACAAAGCGGGTTATCCCGTGGAACCGATGTGATCATCATTGATACGGCCGGTCGCCTGCATAATAAGACCCATTTAATGGAAGAACTGAGCAAGATCAAACGGGTGATGAAGAAACTGATACCGGATGCCCCACATGAAGTTCTGCTGGTATTGGATGGAAGTACGGGGCAGAATGCCCTGGAACAGGCCCGGCATTTTACTGCTGCCACCGATGTGACATCCCTGGCCATAACCAAACTTGACGGAACTGCCAGGGGTGGCGTGGTCCTGGCCATTGCCAGCCAGTTCAAAATTCCTGTCAAATACATCGGGGTGGGTGAAAAGATTGAAGACCTGCTGCTCTTCGACAGTCATGAGTTTGTGGACAGCCTTTTTAAACAAGCCCTTGCCTGATATCGCTTTTACGCAGGCTGGCATTTAACAGGATCCATCCCAGCAGCGCCGCAGTTAAGGAAGCAACCAGGACGGCCACTTTGGAACTTTGAACCATTTTTTCGTCGGAACTGAATGCCAGATTGCTGATAAATATTGACATTGTAAAGCCGATTCCTGCCAGCAGGCCCATGCCAATCAATTTCGTCGTATTCATTCCTTTGGGAAGCCTGGCAATGCCCAGGGCAATACCCAGGGCGCTGAAGCTGGCAATTCCCAGGGGTTTGCCCAGGAGCAGGCCGAAGGAAATACCCAAACTGTTTGAACTAAAGATTTCGGACTTCCATTCGGGAGTCAGGTGGATGGCTGTATTGGCCAGCGCAAATAAGGGAATAATAAAAAAATTCACGGGTATATGCAGCGCATGTTGTAAAATGGAAGAAGGCTGTTTCTCCATGTTTTTCCGGAATGGGATCGCAAAGGCTAACAACACACCGCTGAGGGTTGGGTGTACACCGGACCTGTATAGAAAATACCAGAGCCCGATTCCGGCAGGCAGGTAGACCCATAATGTAAAAACGTTTTTCCGGTTAAGTAATAATAATATCAGGAATAGCCCCAGCGCAAGGCACAGGTATAAAAAGGAAAATGCCTGGGTGTAAAAAATGGCGATGATGATAACCGCACCCAGGTCATCTATGATCGCCAGGGCGGTCAGAAATATTTTCATGGATAAGGGAATCCTTTTTCCCAGGAGTGATAAAACGCCCAGTGAAAATGCAATATCTGTGGCCATCGGGATGCCAATACCCGCCTGTTCCGGTTTTCCATGGTTGAATAAAAAATGAATGAGGGCCGGTATCATCATACCCCCTATCGCCGCCATGATCGGGAGGGCTGCATTTTTGAACGATGACAATTCGCCGATATAGAGCTCCCGTTCAATTTCAAGTCCGACCAGTAAAAAGAAAATGGTCATCAGTCCGTCATTGATCCATTCTTCGATACGGAAAGGAATCTGTAATGCTCCGAATTGCAGCGCCGCCGGCATATGCCATAAATGAATGAAACTGCGGCCAAGGGGAGAATTGGAAATGGCCAGGGATAAGGCCGTACAGGCGATCAGGATCAGTCCCCCCGCTTTTTCACTGTTAAAAAACTTTTGGAATATACCCGGGGCCGGTTGCACCATTCTCATAAATCCGAAGATAGGGCTTTTAGACCCAAAGCTTAAAGCGCAAGGCGTAAGCTTTCAGACTAAAGCCTTAATTTTGCCCGGCATGAAAACGAAATCAATCCGCCGGGATCAGGTGAATATTATTACCCTCGGATGCAGTAAGAATATGGTGGATAGTGAAGTGCTCAGCGGTCAGTTGCGCGCCAATGGAATTGAAGCAGGCCATGAGAACACAAAAAGAGGTTCCAATATTGTGGTGGTGAATACCTGTGGTTTTATCGATAAAGCCCGGGAAGAGTCGGTAAACACCATACTGGAACAGGTGGCATTGAAAAAAGAAGGAAGCCTGGAAAAAATATATGTTACGGGATGTCTGAGCCAGCGTTACCGGGAAGACCTTGAAAGGGAAATTCCCGAGGTGGACGCCTGGTTCGGGACTATGGAAATGCCCCTGCTGCTGAAAAGACTGAATGCGGATTATAAGGCTGAGTTGCTGGGTGAACGAATGCTCTCCACGCCACAGCATTATGCTTATCTGAAAATTTCAGAAGGATGTAACCGAACCTGTGCATTCTGCGCCATACCCCTGATGCGGGGTGTCCATATAAGCAAACCCATAGAAGCTGTCGTACAGGAAGCAGAGAATCTGGTTCGTATGGGTGTGAAAGAACTGATGCTGATCGCACAGGAACTGACCTATTACGGGCTGGATATTTATAAGAAGAGGGTATTGCCTGACCTGCTCAACCGGCTTGCCGATGTAAAGGGACTGGAATGGATCCGCCTGCACTATGCCTACCCGAGCAGGTTTCCCCTGGAGATCCTGGACGTGATGCGCGACCGCGAGAATATCTGCAATTACCTGGACATGCCTTTGCAGCACGCCAGCGATGCCATGTTGAAAGCAATGAAACGCCAGATCACAAGGTCAGAAATGACAGAACTCATACATGCCATCCGGGAAAGAGTTCCCGGCATTTGCCTGAGGACAACCCTGATCGCCGGTTTTCCGGGTGAACAGGAATCTGATGTGGAAGAATTGAAGAATTTCCTTACCGAACACCGGTTCGACCGGGTAGGAATATTTACGTATTCCCACGAAGAAGGCACAGCTGCCTATGGGCTGACTGATGATGTTCCGGCTGAACTAAAAGAAACCCGCGCCCGGGAGGTGATGGAACTGCAGCAGGAAATTTCCTATGAAAAAAACCAGGAAAAAATCGGGAAGGTTTTTAAGACCCTGGTGGATAAAAAAGAATCGGGGCGGTATATCGGAAGAACAGAATTTGATTCGGTAGAAGTGGACAATGAAGTGATCATTGAGGCAGCCTCCCCGTTGAAAATCGGCAGTTTTGTTTCAGTTAAAGTAACAAAGGCCCACGACTTTGACCTGGAAGGACAGGTGGTGACAACAGATTCAGAAAACTGAACAAAATAAATAGTTTGATGTTAGGTATTCGCTTAACCACCGTTAGCTCATTTCCAGTCATTCAATTATGAACTTTACTGCCAAAACGGTTCCGTACCAGCAAACAGGATATTTTTCCAAAGTCATAACAGATTATCTGAACAGGAATGAATTCCTTCAGCCATTTTATGAACACCCGGTTTCCTTTGCCGGGATGGAAGCAGCTATTAGAAACCGGGAGCAATTTCCGACCGACCGCAGTTTACTGGTCAGGGTACTGGAAGAGCAATATGCACCCCTGCCTGTGCAGAGTGCCGTAAAAAAAAATCTGGAATACCTTTCAGAAAAAAAAACTTTTACCATCACAACGGCCCATCAGCCAGCCATCTTTACCGGGAACCTGTATTTCATTTATAAAATCCTGCATGTCATAAAAATTGCAGAAACACTATCAGCGCGTTACCCTGACCGGCATTTTGTTCCCGTATTTTATATGGGAAGCGAAGATGCAGACCTGGATGAGCTGGGTCATATTTACCTGAACCGGGAGAAACTCCTTTGGGATACCCAGCAAACGGGTGCCGTTGGCAGGATGCATACTGCCGGACTGGAAAAAATCATTCAACGGATCGAAGGAGAATTTGCCGGTCATCTCCACGGGCCCGAACTCATCCGGCTGCTGAAGGATTGTTACCTGGGAGCGGAAAATATTCAGCAGGCTACTTTTAATCTATTGCACCGGCTTTTCGGTTCCTACGGACTGGTCGTGCTCATTCCTGACAGCCATTTGCTTAAATCTGCCATGCGCGGTGTTTTCAGGGATGACCTCACCAGCCATATCCCATTTAGAATCACCGAGCCCCATATACAGCAACTGACAAAACAATATCATTTGCAGGCGAACCCCAGGGAAATCAACCTGTTTTATCTTAAAGAGGATATCCGTGAACGCCTGGAGCTTAAAGATGGCCGGTTTAAAGTGAATAATACCAATCTTCATTTTTCTCCAGCGGAAATGGAAAAGGAACTGGCCAATTTTCCGGAACGGTTTAGTCCGAATGTGATCCTGCGGGGCCTTTACCAGGAGACCATCCTGCCCAATATCGCATTTGTGGGCGGGGGCGGTGAAACGGCTTACTGGCTTGAATTAAAACCACTTTTCCATCATTACCGGGTTCCCTATCCCTTGTTGATTTTACGTAATTCCTTTTTGCTGGTTAAAAAAAACTGGGTTGCGAAAATCGAAAAAGCGGGACTCCGGCCGGATGATGTATTTAAACCGGAAGAAGAACTGATGGAAGAATATGTCCGAAGCCATTCCACCCGCCAGTTAAGTCTGGATCAGCAATACAGGGAACTGCATGGGTTTTATGCAACTGTAAAAAATATTTCCGGGTCGGTCGACAAAACACTGGAACAGCACGTGGAAAAGCTGGAAACGCAGGCTTTGCAAAAACTCGAGGAACTGGAAAAAAAGATATTACGCGCTGAAAAGAAAAATCATGAAGAAGCAAGACGCAAAATTCATGAAATAAGGGAAGTTCTATTCCCAATGGGAAACCTGCAGGAACGGGTCGATAATTTTGTTCCCTGGTATGCTGAATACGGAAAGGCATTCATCGAAGGACTCTATCATCACTCGCCCGCGTTGGAACAGGAATTTAGCATCCTGGAAGAAAAAATCAGTTAAATACTGCAACTAGCCCCATGAAAAAGGTTCCCCCGAGGCAATATGGCTGATGCGGATGCCCGGCAATTTGGGTTGAAGCCACTGTACCAGCCATTCCATGCCAGGTTCTTCACTGTACGCATGACCCAGAACGATTAATGAAACCGGTTTTCCCAAAGCCCTTGCATCCCGGATATATTCAGGTGTTTCCCACTCACTGGATTCTCCCACAATGATCAGGTCGGCCTTACTACTGATGCCGGTACTCAGTTGCTTTTGTCCGCCCGTGGCACCCGGCAGCAGGGCGATGATACTGCAGGTGGCAGCCGGATCGCCAATATAACGCAGGTGTGGAATAGTCAAAGTCTGTTTCAGGGTCCTCATAATATCACCCAGCGGTTGTGCGGGGATCTGAAATACGGTTTCTTCTCTGGTATTATAGGTCAGCCAGCCCATCTTTAATAAAACCCCATGCAGGATACCATCCGGTTTCATACGGTGCCAGTAATCATGAAACCGCCAGACGGCCATCTGGTGTTTTTCAAGCAGGGCTATTTTTTCTTTTACCACTTCGTTATGTTCCACCCAATTCCTGTCGTCCGGGTGGTTATAAAAACTGGGTTCATGTGCAATGATAAAATTTGCTTTCATTTTTGCGGCTGTCTCAATCACTTTCACAGTGGCAAACATGGTGGTGACGATTCCCGTCACTACCTGATCACCCGATCCGCTTTTAAGGGTATCTACCGTATCGTTTAATTTACCACCCGGAACCTCGGCCAGAATCCGGTCGATCACCTGTGATACGGTCAGGGTATCGAAAGGTATGAAACGGTCCAGGGCAGGTGTGGCCAGGATGCCTGCTGCGCCAGCTTTCACCACATTACCTAAAAAGTCCCTGCGTTTATAAATATTTTCATTCATGGGAGCATTCAGTTATTCAAATGTCAAAATTATTTTCCCAACCTTCTTTTTTAAGCTTTGCGATGTTCGCTGATACTTCTGCCTCCAGCGATTTTTTATAAGAGAGGATTTTTTCAGAAATTTTTTCATCAAATGCGCCCAATATGGTGCAAGCCAGTATGCCTGCATTTTTTGCGCCGTTCAGCGCTACGGTGGCAACCGGGATGCCGTTTGGCATTTGCAGGATGGACAATATGGAATCCCATCCGTTCAGGGAATTGGAAGATTTGATAGGAACCCCGATTACCGGAAGGGAGGTGAGTGAGGCAACCATGCCGGGCAAATGGGCGGCGCCTCCCGCTCCCGCAATAATTATTTTAAGGCCTCGTTCCTTTGCTTGGGTGGCATAGCTTACCAAACGCTGCGGGGTCCTGTGGGCAGAAACGATGGTAAGTTCATAGGGAATACCTAATGATGTAAGAAAATCTGCAGCGGGTTGCATGACCGGAAGATCGCTGTCGCTGCCCATGATGATAGCCACCTGGTTCATACGGTTATTTGAGGTTGACGTGAAATGATGCGCATTTTTTGTTTGATGGCTTTTGCTTTATAAACCCGGTCAGATTTATCCGTGCTCAGGATGGTGACATGTCCCATTTTCCTGCCCGGTCTCGTTTCTTTTTTGCCATAAAGATGAAGAAAAACATTCTCCATTTTAAGTATTTCGTCCATGCCTTCATAAACCGCTTCGCCGGAATGCCCCTCGCTGCCGACCAGGTTCACCATCGCTGCAGGGACAATATGTTTCGGATTGCCCAGCGGATAACCCAGCATGATCCGCCAGAGCATATCGAACTGCGAACAGAAATTCCCTTCAATGGTATGATGACCGCTGTTGTGTACGCGGGGGGCCGTTTCATTCACCAGTACATCCCCATTCCTGTCAATGAAAAGTTCAACGGCAAAAATGCCCGGTGTTTTTAAATCCTTAACCACTTTCAATGCGATCGCTTCGATACGCCAGGTGGTTTGCTGGGGAATCTCTGCGGGGCTGAGCTGGTAATCGAGTTGGTTCAGGACCTGGTTAAATATCATCTCCACGGGTGGGTAAAGTGCTGTTTGCCCGTCCCCGTTCATGGCTACAATCTGGGAGATTTCTTTGTGAATATCCACTTTTTTTTCAAGCACCGATGGCTGGTCAAAACCCAGGTGCAGGTCCTTTTCACCCCCCAGGACCTGGACGCCGCGGCCATCATAGCCACCCGCAGCCAGTTTATGTACAGCCGGAAGAAAGTCGGAAAAATTCTTCAGATCCGCGCGATTTTCCGTTATCCGGAATGCGGACGTGGGGATTTCATTTTGCTTATAAAACTGTTTTTGTAAAATCTTGTCCCGAATGATGCGGAGGGCGGCCGGTTTCGGGAAAATTTTAACGCCTTCGTTTTCCAGTTTTTCCAGTGCTTCTACATTAACGGATTCTATTTCAATGGTCATGCCGTCCAGTTGCCTGCCAAATTGATAAACATCATCAAAATTCCGGATATCCCCCTGCGTAAAAGCATGACAAAGATGTGCCGCAGGGCATTCGGGGTCGTTTTCCAGCACATAGGTCCGTACCGGATAGTTTGCAGCAGCCTGTAAAAGCATCCTTCCCAACTGACCTCCCCCTAAGATTCCTATTTTGAGCATTTTTCCAATTATGACGTGAAGATAAAACAATCTGGTTTTCACGCCTTATTCACATTCCAGGCATAATAATATGGCCGGATTTTTGTTTTTAATAAGTAATTTTATCCGTACCGATGCATCATATTTTTTATTGCATGAAGAAAATGCGGTTTCTTTCCCTGGCAGTCTGGCTGATTGGCTTCAATTTATGCTTTTCACCCCTGCATTCCCAGACTTCTGCCTATAGTGTTCATTTTCTGGATAATCAGAAAACCTTTCCCAGGATCAGTGAAATGATGAGCCGCGAGGATGATACCCTTCGAAAGCAGTTTCAGGTAAAACAACTGATCTGGCCCGCGCGGTTTGTATACATCCGATCCTTCAAATACGACAGTGAACTGGAAGTGTGGGTTAAGAATAAGCCGGGCGAAAAATATAAATATTTTAAAACCTATAAAATATGTGCCCTGGCAGGTTCCCTGGGTCCTAAAAGGATGGCCGGAGATTACCAGGTTCCGGAAGGTTTTTATTATATCAACGAATTCAATCCGAGGAGTCTGTATCATTTATCACTGGGTTTGAATTATCCGAATGCTTCCGACAGAATGCTTTGCGATATGTCGCAGCCGGGTGGTGATATTTATATTCATGGAAGTTGTGTGACCACCGGCTGTATTCCGATTACCGACGGGCAAATTGAAGAGCTCTATGTGCTTGCCGCCCATGCCAAGGATATGGGACAGGATTTTATCCCGGTTCATATTTTTCCGGTCAATTTCAGTAATCCGAGAAGTGTGGCCTACCTGAACCGGTTCCTTATAAATTTTAATGAGTTCGTTCCTTTTGAGAAAAGCATGCAGAATGCTTTTTATTATTTTGAAAAAAATCACCAGGTGCCTCCTGTCGTGGTCAATGCAAAAGGTGAATATGTGCTGGAAGACGTAGCCATACCAACCATACAATCGCCAAAAATAGAAACAAAAACAGCGCTCGGACTCCATCATCCCGTACAACCCATCCCGGAAGACGAACTTGCCATCAGCGTGGATAAACTGCCTTTATATCCGGGCGGAAACCCGGCTTTTAAATTGTTTATCGACAAACTGAGTGCGGATATGATCAAAGAACTCGAACCCGGCCAGCGCAAGGCTTTTGTATTAATGGAATATATCATTGATGAAAACGGGAAAGCTATTTATGCAAATGCCATCAGCGGGGGCAATGATAAGATGAATCTGAAAATCGAGAAAGCCTTCACCGGTATGGCCCTGTGGAGCCCGGCAGTACGCCAGGGAAAAAATGTACCCATCAAACTGAAGCAAACCATCATGGTGGAAGCGCCCTGAATCGTTTATCTGTAAATGATAAAAAATTCACTGCAACAGTTAATACATCAGGGTCTGTACGGTTTCCGGTGTCCATTGCTGTAAAACAATTTTCCTTTCCCCGGTGAGTTTATCCAGGAGTTCCTTCCGATAATGCCGAATCGTTAAAAGGGTAAGCCCTTTTTCCAACTGCACATCAAAAAGGAGCGAGGCTTCCTGAGCCAGTTTCTCTATCTTCCCGGGTATATGATCTGCACATACCTGTAAGGTAACAGCTCCGCTTTGCAGGAGATTGGCCTGTATATGCAAGGCCGATAACATATTATATAATCTGGCTGTGCTTTCTTCACCCACAAAAGAGTAATCCCGGGTACGCAGGTGAATCAGCACCTGGTTTTGTTTCAGCACGATGATGGGGGGCAGGTCGTTTATGTGTTTGGAATGAATCAGCGTACCCGGTAACGAGGGATCCAGAAAGCATTTCACGTGCAGTGGAATATTTTTATTCTGCAGGGGTTTGATGGTCTTGGGATGAATGACCTGAGCCCCGTAAAATGCCATTTCAATCACCTCATCGTAACCCAGTTCCCTGATGAAACGGGCGTCGGGAAAAGCTTTCGGATCTGCGTTCATGACGCCTTCCACGTCTTTCCAGATGGTCAGGCTGTCTGCATCCAGCAGGTTCGCAAAAATAGCTGCAGAATAATCACTTCCTTCCCGCCCCAGGGTCGTACTTTCATTGGCATCCGTGGAACCGATAAAACCCTGGGTAAGCACGATATGGATTCCATTAAATAGAGGAACGATTTCTTCCTTCAACCGGGCTGCAGTTTTTTCCCAGTCAATATTGGCCGACCGAAACTGGTCGTCCGTTGAGAAAATATCCCGGACGTCTACCCATTGATTCGTAATCCCGGCCATATTCAGATAATGACTCAGGATAGAGGTAGACAGGAGTTCGCCGATACAAACGATCTGGTCGTAATAGTAGTTGAAATCCCTGACGGGTTTGTCATGCAGAAGCCATTCCACTTCAGTGAAAAAATCGCCCATCCTTTGCTGAAACCCGCTGATGTCCGGAGTTCCGAGGGACTGCGCTATCTGCAGATGGCTCTGCCTGATTTCCCCGAACCGTTCCAATGCCAGTCCAGTGTTACCTGCGTAAAAAGCTTCCGCAACTTTTTCCAGCGCATTGGTCGTTTTACCCATCGCAGAGATCACGATCAGCAGTTTCTCTGATTCGTAGTTTTTCAGGATGGCGGGCAGGTTCAGGATCCGTGAAACAGAGTCGACACTGGCACCCCCGAATTTGAAAACTTTCATGAAGTCGTGATTTACAGAGGCGCAAAGATAATGTGGTTCCGGATCGGAACGACAGGGCTATAACCCGGCTATTACTTTTTGCAGCCTGTTTCTGACTTCAATTGCAATTTCCCCGAGTTGTTTGTTTTCTACTGATAACATGGAAGCAATGGGATCCACTGCCGATACTTCCACCTGGCCAGCTGTTTTTTCCTGTACAATGACATTGCAGGGCAACATGGTCCCTATTTTATCTTC
Source organism: Chitinophagaceae bacterium UBA5175 (assembly GCA_002413325.1). Taxonomy (GTDB): domain Bacteria; phylum Bacteroidota; class Bacteroidia; order Chitinophagales; family Chitinophagaceae; genus Puia. Next base: position 72,661 of record DHWT01000187.1, read on the forward strand.
TGCCTGCAATGCTTTATAAGCAAACGGGGGATTACAGGCGCCCAGTATCCTGTAATTATAGAAATCAACATCCAGCTTTTTTTTCAGGGT
>DHWT01000187.1:73078-77330 GCA_002413325.1 Chitinophagaceae bacterium UBA5175
TTTTCAATGGCCTGGTCGAAACCACAGGCCAGGACCTTGCTGAAATAATATGCCATGAACCATAAATTTAGCATGAAGTTAATCCGGGTGAACAGGCCAATGGGTGACTTAAATCACGGATGGGGCTGTTTTCTGTCATTTTCATAATGTATATTCCCGGTTGTTATCCTGATTATAACCATATATCCGGAATCACCGGGCAGGTGACTTAATTTTTGATATTTTTAAGACGGATACATTGATTTGATTCCAAAAAATTCTGAAAATTGTATTCCTGGATAAAACAATTGGAATATGCCCGGGATTTTAAGTAAAATAAGCCTGTTGCTAATATTCGGTTTGGGTTTTCAAAACAGCCCGGATGCGGCCCGTACAGACAGCCTGGTATCGGATATTTATAAATACGTAAATGAAGACCGCCAGGCGAAGGGGCTGGCCCTCCTGAAGATGAATGAATTGGAATCTTCCCTGGCGACCCGGCACAGCCGGGATATGGCGTCCGGGAAAGTAAAATTTGGCCATGACGGATTCAGCACGAGAGCCCGGACCATTCAAAAGGAATTGGGCAGCCGGGAAGTGGGCGAAAATGTAGCTTCCGGCCAGATGACAGCCCGTGAAGTGGTGGATGGCTGGCTGAAAAGTCCGGGGCACAAAAAAAATATCGAAGGAAATTTTACACTAACCGGGATTGGCTATGCCCGGGACAAAAAAGGAGATATCTATTTTACGCAGATTTTTTCAAGGTAAGGACGACAGGTGGCGGCCTTTTAAATTGCATGCATTAACTTGCCCCTCATGGAACATCAGGTTATTATTTCAGTTCGGGAACTTTCAAAAAGATACGGTGAATTTGAAGCTGTAAAACAAGTCAGCTTTGATGTGTACGAAGGAGAAATTTTCGGACTGCTGGGCCCCAATGGTGCAGGTAAATCCACCACCCTGGAAATTATTGAAACGCTTCGTGAAAAAACATCCGGAAAAGTTATTGTTGACGGGATTGACCTGGATAAAAGCCCCAACGAGATCAAAAAAAGGATCGGCGTTCAATTGCAGACCTCTGGTTACTATCCGAATCTGAACCTGACCGAACTGCTGATGTTATTCGGCGGTTTGTATAACCGTCATATCAAACCAGCGGATTTCCTGGGGAAGGTGAACCTGCTGGACAAGGCAAAATCGAAATATAAGGAACTCAGCGGAGGGCAGAAACAAAGGTTTTCCATCGCTACCACACTGATTAATCAGCCGAAAATTATATTCCTGGATGAACCCACTACCGGACTCGACCCGCAGGCCAGGAGAAACCTCTGGGATCTCGTGCGGGAAATCCGTAACTCGGGCACTACCGTTATTATTACAACACATTATATGGACGAAGCGGAAGTGCTTTGCGACCGCGTTGCCATTATGGATTCCGGGAAAATCATTGCCCTGGATTCACCCGACCTGCTTATTGATACACTCGTGGCTTCCGGATTTGAAAGACCAAAAGAAGTGAAAAAGGCCAACCTGGAAGATGTGTTCATTCATATGACGGGCAAGGAGTGGAGGGAGGAATAGGAAAATTTGAAAAATGGGGAATTCCACCATTTCATTTTAAAATTTTCAAACTTCCGGTTTTTTAAATTTTAATAACCAGAACCCGGTATTCATAACTCATATCTCATAACCCATAATCCATGTCTGATCCCCGTTATCCCATTGGCAAATATGAGCCCCATCCTTATTCAGAGTCCCAAAAACTGAAATGGCTGAATCATATCCGCCAGCTGCCGACTGAACTGGAGTATGCCATACAGAACCTGGATGCAGCCCAGTTGCAGAGCCCGTACCGGGAAGGAGGATGGACCATACAGCAGCTTGTTCATCATATTGCAGATAGTCATATGAATGCCTATATCCGCTTTAAACTGGCGCTTACGGAAGACCAGGTTACCGTTAAATCCTATGATGAAAAACTCTGGGCAGATCTGGAGGATGTGCATACGGTACCTGTAAATATATCCATTACACTTTTGCATGCTTTGCATACCCGGCTTTATGCGGCAATCGTAAATCTGAGTCATGAGCAATGGAACCGGACCTTTCATTATCCGGGCAAACAGGCCCCTGTTAGTATCTGGTTTTTACTTGGCCTGTACAGCTGGCACGGCAAACACCATGTGGCCCATATCCTTGCTTTCCGTGAAGCCAATAACTTATAAACATGAAGGATCTTCGCTGGAAAAAAATTTCTTCAGAGTACCTCTCGCGCGATATCTGGGGAACCGTTCGTAAAGATGTATGTCGAACGGGTGAAGGGAAAATCATCGATCCGTATTATGTATATGAATTCCCTACCTGGGTTACGGCTGTAGCCATTACAGAGGGAGGAAAAATTATTATGGAACGCCAGTACCGGTATGCCCTGGACGTAACCTGTTATGAGATTCCGGGCGGATGCGTGGACGAGGCCGACAGCTCACTGGAAATGGCGATTGCCCGGGAACTGCTGGAAGAAACCGGTTACCGGTTTTCCAATTTTGAGTATCTGGGTAAAACTTCATCGAATCCTTCTACCAATAATAACTGGATGCATATGTTCCTGGCAACCGGCGGCCGGTATGAAAGGGAACAGCAACTGGATCATAACGAAGAGATAGAAGTGTATTTATTTACACTGGAAGAAGTGAAAAAACTGCTTGCGGAAAATCAGATAATACAGAGTATGCATGTAACCACACTTTACTATGCGCTGGCTAAAATGAAATCTCTCTGAGATTAACTTCACCTGCCAGAAAAACGCTACCGCAAACCAGGATCAGGTCCTTCGGGCCTGCTTTTAAAACAGCCGCTTCCAATGCCTGTTTCACATTCGGGAAACTCCTTCCTTTCAATCCCAGGATTTCCGCTTTTGCGGCGAGTTCTGTTTCGGGCAGTGCCCTGGGGATCTGTGCCCGGGTAAAATAATAACTTGCCAATTTGGGTAAATGCCTGAGTATATGTTCTATGGCCTTATCTTTTACCATCCCGATAACGATATGCAATTCTTCATGCGAAGTATTTTCAATTTGTTTCGCAATGGCCTTCATGCCTTCCTCATTGTGGCCCACATCGGTCACCACCAGGGGATTTTCATGCAGTATGTCCCAGCGGCCATGAAAACCCGTAAGGGATTTTACTTGTTTCAGTCCCTGTTGCATGGCCATATCGGAAATATGGTATCCATTCCGGTTCAGGAGGGAAATCACTTCGGCAACGGTAACGATATTTTTCAGCTGGTAAAGACCCGGCAGGTCGAGCTGAAAATTTTTCTTGGTATTGTTATGAGTTTCTGTCAATTGCACATGCAATAGCTTACCTTCTGTTTTCCATTCCCCGGCGAACCTGTTCCTGCTGGCAAAATGAACCGGGGAAGCGTTTATTTCAGCCACTTGCAGGAAAACATCCTTAATATCTGGCTGTTCTTCGCCAATGACTACGGGAACGCCGGGTTTGATGATGCCGGCTTTTTCAAATGCAATTTTTTCAAGGGTATTGCCCAGGAGATCCATATGATCCTCACTGATATTGGTGATCACGGAAACCTCCGGAATGATTATATTGGTACTGTCCAGCCGGCCGCCGAGCCCGGTTTCAATCACTGCAATATCCACCTGCTCCCGGGCAAACCAATCAAATGCCATGGCAACGGTTATTTCAAAAAAGGAAGGTTCGGTCTGTTCAATAAACGGCCGGATTTGTTCTGTAAATCCGGTTACTTCGTTTTCAGGAATCATTTGCCCGTTGATCCGGATCCGTTCCCGGAAATCATGCAGGTGGGGCGAGGTATACAGACCGGTTTTATATCCGGCTTTCTGTAAAATGGCGGCCAGCATATGGCTTGTTGAGCCTTTCCCGTTCGTTCCGGCAATATGTACGGATCTGAATTTTTTTTCCGGGTTGCCCAGCTCCAGGCAGAGTGCCCGGATATTCGTCAGGTCTGATTTATAAGCGGCTGCCCCAATCCGGCTGAAAAGTGGCAGGCGGGCAAACAGGTAGTCGATTGTTTGGGGATAATCCATATTGAGAACACCTGAAAGAGCGGTCAGTTGTTATTGCTGTTCTTGAAATCACCCCGTTTCCAGGCCTGAATAAAATCTGCCCAGGCCAGCGGGTTAAAGATATTTTGCGGTGGAAGCTGTCCATAGTAAGAATATTTGGCAGCACTCTGTTTCAGGTAATAGTTGGTCGCTTCACGCGCATCCGAGGGCATTCCCTGTGCAAGGATTCT
>DHWT01000178.1 GCA_002413325.1 Chitinophagaceae bacterium UBA5175
GTGGAAGAAGGCATCGTTCCCGGTGGTGGAGTTGCCTATATCCGCGCCATTGAAGGCCTGGAAAAACTAAAAGGCGCTGCCAACGAAGATGAAACAACCGGTATCCAGATTGTTAAACGCGCGATCGAAGAACCTCTTCGCCAGATCGTTTACAATTGCGGTATTGAAGGAAGCATTGTAGTACAAAAAGTGAAGGAAGGAAAAGCCGATTTCGGTTTCAATGCCCGCTCTGAAGTGTATGAAAATCTCTTCAAGGCCGGTGTCATCGATCCGACCAAGGTAACCCGTATTGCACTTGAAAATGCGGCTTCCATTGCCGGTATGCTGCTCACCACTGAATGTGTGGTTGCAGACAGGCCGAAGAAAGAAGAAGCACATGCACATCCTGGTGCCGGTGCTCCCGGAATGGGCGGAATGGATTATTAAGCGAAAAGCGTTCTATAATGAAAAGGCCCTTCACTGATGTGAAGGGCCTTTTCATTACAGGACTAAAGCCTCAGGCTCTAATCCCTGGGCTTTCGGCTTAAATCAGCAATGGTTTTCTTTTCAAGTAAACGGAGATTGGCATCCCGAACCTGGATCAGGACCTCGCGCAGGCCGCAATGTTTTTCATCGCAGTTTGCACATTTTTTATAAAAATGCAGGCTCACACAGGGCAGCAGGGCAATCGGTCCGTCGATCAGACGCATCACGGTGGCCAGGGTGACCTGGCTGGGATCCTTTCCAAAAAAATAACCGCCGCCTTTTCCTTTTTTGCTTTCCAGGATACCCGCCTTTTTTAATTCGAGCAGGATATTTTCAAGGAATTTCAGGGGGATTTTTTTCTTTTTGGAAATTTCTGCGATGAGTACAGGACCTTCCTGTTCCTTCTCGGAGAGGTACATCAGTGCCTGGAATGCGTACTGGGACTTTTTTGAAAGCATAGGAAAATTCTGTTACAAGATATATTTTAATAATAACAGTTTAGGATCTAAAGAGTTGTGGTTTATGAGCTATGAATTGTTGTGGGTGGCAGATGAACCGGGAATATGCAGCACGGAAAAACTCTTTCACAATACATCTGAACTCATCACTTATCATTCATAACTTTTGGATTAAAATCCAAGCACGTCCTTCATGGTAAAAATTCCTTTTTTATCCCGGATAAATTCAGCAGCGCGTACCGCGCCGCCAGCAAAACCTTCCCGGCTGTGGGCTGTATGGATGATTTCTATATCATCGATGGCAGAATGATATTTCACAGAATGGGTCCCGGGCGCGGGATCCACGCGTTCACTTATAATCGGTAATTCCCCAGCAAGGGTATCCGGGCTGTTCACCCATTTTTTGATGGAAGGAATTTCCGCCATGACCTGTTCTGCCAGGGTGATCGCGGTTCCGCTGGGGGCGTCTTTTTTCTGGGTATGATGAATCTCCCGCATCTCAATGGTATATTCACCATAGGGGGCCATCAGGCCGGCGAGTTTTTTATTGAGTTCAAAAAAAATATTCACACCGATGCTGAAATTACTGGCATATATAAAAGCCGATCCGCTTTTTTCAAAAGCATTTTTAACGGCCGGGTAGTTCTCCAGCCAGCCGGTGGAACCGCATACGACCGGAATGCCGGCATCCGCACATTGTAAGAGGTTGGCCGTGGCACTGGAGGGGCCGGTGAATTCAATAGCCACGTCTGCTTTGGATAAATTTTCCCGTGTCATTTCATGGCCATTGTCCAGGTCAATTTTCAAAACGATTTCATGGCCCCGGGTGAGCGCAATCTTTTCAATGGCCCTTCCCATTTTTCCATAACCAATCAGTGCAATTCTCATAGTCGTAAAGATATTAATTCATGATCAACCCCCGCGGTCTGGGTTTATGGAAATCAAAGGCCAGTGTGATCCCGGCACTCGGGGTGGGCCCGGGCATAATCATCGGCTTTATTTTGAAACTCAGATCACTGTTCACGTTAAAATCTTTCAGATGCGCATCCACCGTGGCATCTACGATGTTCAACCCATAGAACAGGAGAAAAAATATAACGGAATAGTCCTGGTTTTTACGGAAATTATCCCGGTTGGTGATGATGCCGTTTACATCGCCTGATGTAACAAAGGGTAAGAGGGCAGGATCCACTTTTGCCAGGCTGTCTCCGGTACTTCCATTCACCGTCACCGTAAGGGCATACTGGCATTTCTGATACCAGCTTTTATTGAAGAAAAAAGCATAGACCGGAATACCGATAGCAGCATACACAATGGGCACTTTCCAGTATTTTTTATTATAAACCTGGCCCGCCCCGGGCAGAATGGCTGAATAAAGGGTGGCCCTTTTGTAATGTTTTCTTTGTGCCTCTTGAAGGGAATCCTTACCTGAAACGGGTTTTATACCCGAATACACCGAATCTTTTTTTTCAGGCACCGAATCGGCAGGCTGTTTTACCTGCGCACTGTCCTTTTGCTGGGCGGTGGCCTGAAGTGTAAAAAAAAGACCTGCAAAAAATAAAATGAAAAATTCCTGCCTCATACTGAACGCTTAGTTAATCTGCACGCCGAGCTGGTCCAGAATTTTATTTAGTTCCTGCAGGGAATAGTATTCAATGCTGATATTGCCTGATCCCTTTGGGTTATGATGCAGTTTGACCCGGGTGCTGAAATGCGTTGCTAAAATATCTTCCATTTTCCTGTATGGTTCCGGCAGTCCGGCTTTTACCGATTGTTTAACAGCGGGCGGGGTTTTGTATAATTTGCGGACCAGTTCCTCAGTCTGCCTGACAGATAACGACCGTTTTTTTATTTCGTTAAAAAGGTATAATTGTTTATCAACGGTATCTACATTGATCAGTGCTCGGGCATGGCCCATTGATATCAGGTTATTCCGCAGGGCCACCTGGATATCCGGCGGAAGTTTCAGCAGCCTGACATAGTTCGCAACGGTACTTCTTTCCTTGCCCATCCTTTCGGAAACCTGTTCCTGCGTATAATTCAGTTCATCCATCATGCGCTTATAGCTAAGGGCCACTTCCATGGCGTTCAGGTCCTCTCTTTGTAAATTCTCCAGCAGCGCGAGTTCCAGCAGCTGCTGGTCATTGGCCTGCCGGATATAAACAGGGATATCTTTTATGCCCGCAATGCGGCCTGCCCGGAACCGGCGTTCCCCGGAGATGAGGCGGTATTTTCCGGAAGAAAGCCGCGCCACGGTAATGGGCTGAATGATGTCGTGCATCCGGATGGAGGCTGCGAGTTCCTGTAATGCAGTTTCATCAAAATCTTTCCGGGGCTGTTTGGGATTGGTTTCAATCTGGTCGAGCGGAATGCGCAGGATACCCGTAAGGTTTTCGGCCACGGCCGGCCGCAGATTGCCCGCCGGAGTTTTTAAATCTGAATCAATATGCTGGAGCAGGGAACGGATTCCTTTTCCCAGTGCTTCCTTATCTTTTTTATTCGGAGTCGTCATGATGGTTGGTTCATTTCTTCAAGGCTATTCAAGGATACGTTCTTCCTGGCTCATCCGGGTCATATTGTTTTTCTGCAATACTTCTTTGGCCAGGTTCAGGTAATTCATAGCGCCCTTACTGTATGCATCATATAAAATCACCGGCTTGCCCACACTGGGGGCCTCACTTATTTTTGAATTGCGGTGAATGATGGTATTAAAAACAATTTCATCAAAATGTTTCCGCACTTCACTCACCACCTGGTTACATAAACGCAAACGTCCGTCGTACATCGTCATCAGGATGCCTTCAATAGCCAGCTCAGGGTTCAGGCGGCTCTGAACAATTTTCACCGTGTTGAGCAGTTTGCCAAGACCCTCCAGGGCAAAAAATTCTGTCTGCACCGGAACGATCACCGAATCGGCGGCCGTCAGGGCATTGACGGTAATCAAACCCAGGGAAGGAGAGCAGTCGATGATGATAAAATCATAATTCTTACGGACCGGCTCCAGAATATTCTTCAAAACACTTTCCCGGTCGGGATAATTGATCATTTCTATTTCGGCCCCCACCAGGTCGATATGGGAAGGAACCAGGTCCAGGTTGGGCACTTCGGTTTTCAGAATCACGTCCCGGACCGGAACCCGGTTCACCATGCAGTCGTAGAGGCTTTGGGTGATATTATGCAGGTCGAACCCGACTCCCGTAGTGCTGTTAGCCTGCGGATCTGCATCTACCAGCAGGGTTCTGAACTCAAGAACTGCAAGACTGGCCGCTAAATTGATTGCGGACGTTGTTTTACCTACCCCTCCTTTCTGATTCGCCACCCCGATAATTCTTGCCATGTTCCGTTTCGGTTGTTTTATGTTTTTTCTTTCCGGATGTTGCCCGGATGAATGATTTCGTGAAAGTACAAAAAACCCTTCCCTTTCAGGCCTGCTAAAGCGTAAAAATACAAACTTGACGGCCTTGTGCAGAAAAATAACGGTTCACCTTAACTTGCATCCCGATGTATCTAATCATATCAGGCACCAACCGGAAGGATAGTTATACCCTGCGGATGGCCGAACTCTATCATACGATTTTAAAGGGGAAAAATAAGGAGGCCCCGGTACTTTCCCTGGTTGGCCTGGACCTGCTCGAGCGCAATGCCTCTGTGCTGCAGCTGGAAAAAAAGTGGCTCCTGCCTGCCGAAAAATTTATTTTTATCAGTCCGGAATATAATGGCAGCATCCCCGGGGTGCTGAAATGCCTGATCGATGTGTCGGATGTGAGAAAAGTCTGGAAAGGCAAGAAAGCCCTGCTCACCGGTGTTTCCACGGGAAGGGCCGGAAACCTGCGGGGCATGGACCACCTGACAGGCATTATGCATTATGTTGGTACCGTGGTACATCCGAACAAACTTCCCATTTCCATTGTTGACACCCTGTTCAATGAAGGAGAAATGGCCCACCAGGAAACCCTGCGTGTAATCAA
>DHWT01000133.1 GCA_002413325.1 Chitinophagaceae bacterium UBA5175
TACTTGTAAATACATTTTTTGTAAACCGCCAGAGCTGCTCATAATCATAATTTCTTTCCATGTATCATGATAATCAGTGAATGAGTTTCATATTGACCGGATCCCAATGGATGATCTTATTTTCAAAATAACTGTCGTTTGCAGCCAGACAGGGAGCGGCTGCCCTGAATCCAAAAACCGGATCTTCCACCACCGGTGTCCCGTTTCTTACGCCCTCAAAGAAATGCCCGAAGTGTTCGAGGTCGGCGTTAAAATCATCCGGCGCCCGGAAAACCGTGTCGGGTTCAGACTGGTCTTTCTGATCTGCTGCCGACCATTTCTGATTATACGCTTTCATCAGTTCTTCCTGCATCTGCTTCGGATAGGTTTCCAGTGCATCCCAACCGCCTATGCCAGGTGCTTTAGACATTTTATGATGTCTGATGGTATAACCGTCTCCTTCCAGTGTCAGGACACCTTCGGAGCCGATGAACTGGGTTCCACCGGATTCACTGTTGCCGCTGATGAAATCCACCCGCAGCATTACCTGGAATGGCGGATGCTCCGGTGTTTTCGGGTACTGCATAATACCTGCCATCACATCCGGCACATTACGCCCGTCGTTCCAGTATGAAATCTGGCCGGACGCATAAATTTTTTCAGGACCTTTCGAGTCGGTTATCACATGGATTCCTGAAAGAAGGTGAACAAAAAGATCCCCTGCAACACCGGTTCCGAATTCTTTGTAATTTCTCCACCAGAAAAATTTTTTCGGATCATAGGGCTCATCTTTCATTCCGGCGATATATCGTTTCCAGTCAACTGTTGCCGGGGACGCATCAGGGGGCATCGTATATTCCCAGGCACCCAGAGCGCTCTGCCTGTCGAAATTAGCAACCACCATGGCGAGCTGGCCAATGGCTCCGTTCTTAATCGCTTCCCGGGCTTTCAGTACGCCAAGACTGCTCACCCGCTGACTTCCGATTTGCATGGTCTTTTTACTTTTCTGCCAGGCGTCAATAACACCAGCCCCTTCAGCTATCTGGTGCACCATGGGTTTCTCACAATAAACCGCTTTGCCGGCTTTTAAAGCATCCATCGAAATACGGGCATGCCATAAATCGGCTGTTGCAATAATTACGGCATCAATATCCTTCCTGTTCAGAATTTCCCGGTAATCATGGGTCGTCTGAATATTTTTCCCAAAGACTTCTTTCGACCTTTCCAACCGGCCCTTATATAAATCTGCTACGGCGACCAGTTCGGTTCCCGGAACTTTCAGGGCTGTATTCGTATCGTTAAAACCCATGATCCCCATCCCGATCGTGGCAATACGGATCCTATCGTTGGGTGAAATTTTCCTTGAATAACCATCTACCCGGTTCTGCCACTGGTTGGCGAAAGCAAGTCCTGAATGGGTGGCAGCCAGCGCGAGTGCTGTTCCACTCATTTGCTGGATAAAATGACGACGCGACGAAGAACGTTTCATATGGCTGATTTTAAAATGAAGAAGGAAGATAAGGCAAATAAAAAAAATGCCCCCGTTTTCACAGGAGCATTTTTTTACCGGAATCCTTTAGAAAGGAAGGTCATCCACAGGAGCTGTCATTTCTCCGGATGCGGGAACACCCGACATACTGCCGGAAGAACCGGCATTATAACTGTCATTTCCACCTGCATCATTCGTATTGCGGCTTCCAAGCAATTGTACGGTCAATACCCTGAGGGTTAATGATACGCCCTGTGTGCCATCTGATTTCTGGTACGTGCGCAAATCAGGCGTGCCCTCGGCATATACCTGTGTTCCTTTTTTCAAATAAGGAGCAATCGCCGTCCGGTCAGTCCAGTAAGCACAATCCACCCACACCGTCTTCTCCTTCTGGTTTCCCTGTGCATCCCGGAATTTCTCCGTATGCGCCACATTGAAATTGATCACGTTTTTACCGTTCACGAGATTGGTCACACAATCTTTTCCAAGATTTCCGATGACTTGCATTTTGATCATAACTTAAAATTTAGCTGCGTACTTAAAATGGTTAATACAGCAATTTACAGGATTTGGGGAGCCCGTAAAATACTATTTTCCGGGAATAAGTATCTTTGCACCCATGAGCAGAAATGGCAAAGTGCTGGTAGCAATGAGCGGGGGTATTGACAGTACCATTTCCGCCCTTATGCTCCAGGATCAGGGTTATGAAGTAATTGGCATTACGATGAAGACCTGGGATTATGCCGGCTCCGGTTCTTCCAAAAAAGAAACCGGATGCTGTAATCTGGACAGCTTCAACGATGCACGGACAGCAGCCGTTCAGCATGGGTTTCCGCATTTTGTGCTGGATATCCGGGATGAATTCGGAACCGCCGTAATCGACAATTTCGTGGAAGAATATCTCGCAGGGCGTACACCCAATCCCTGCGTGATGTGTAATACCCATATTAAATGGAGGGCCCTGCTCAAAAGGGCCGATGCAATGGATTGTGCTTTTATAGCTACCGGTCATTATGCATTTATCCACCAGCATGAAAACGGGCGTTACTTCCTCAGCAAAGGAGTAGATGAACAAAAAGACCAGAGTTATGTGCTCTGGGGCCTGCAGCAGGATCTGCTCAGCCGAACGATACTTCCCCTGGGAAAATACAGGAAACCTGAAATCCGGCAGATGGCCATCGATTACGGATACCCGGAACTGGCGAAGAAAAGTGAGAGTTACGAGATTTGTTTTGTGCCGGACAATGATTACCGTGGATTTTTGAAAAAGAAAATGCCCGGGTTGGAGTCAAATGTGGAAGGAGGAAGTTTTGTTGATCCGGAAGGAAATATAATCGGCAAACACCGCGGTTACCCCTTTTATACCATCGGACAGCGCAAGGGTCTTGACACCGCATTCGGAAAACCGGTATATGTAACGGCTATCCATCCGGAAAATAATACCGTGGTGCTCGGGGAAGAAAAAGACCTGGCCGGTCAGTCCATGATGGTATCCGGAATGAATATGCAGAAATATGAATCTTTCCCCGACGGCATGGAAGCCGTTACAAAGATCCGCTATAAGGACAGGGGGAACCTGAGCAATATATACACCGAAGGCAGCCAGCTCCGGGTACATTTTTATGAACCGGTGAAAAGTATCGCCCCGGGACAGTCAGCCGTTTTCTATGAAGGAAATGACGTGATGGGCGGGGGAATCATCAGAGCGAAGCTGAACGCTGAACGCTGAACGCCGAACGCCGAACGCCGAACGCTGAAGGCCGGACGGCCAGGGAAATGAAACAACACCATTATCAGGCAAATCCCGAATGGACGGGTAATACGGGAAAGGCACGGAGTCTTATCGTGAGTATGAAAGGGCGCATATGATTTCTGTTGACGGAAAACAACTTATCCAGGGCAGTTCGGATCCTGCTTTCCGGGGCGATAAAACAATGTATAATCCGGAAGAACTGTTTGTGGCCTCCATTTCTTCCTATGTATAGCAAATACAAGCTCTAAAAAAGGCCGAACCCCGGCTTTTATACCAGGGACGGCCTTTGAGTGACAGGCTCCTTACAACCTACTTATAAAGTGATGTCCAGAGAACCTGAATGACCCGGGAGATCCAAAGCGGTAGCGCTGATGACAGAACCGGCCAGAGACGCATTATTTTGCGTAGTCCGGTAGTTCCACAGACGCCTCCGGATGGGATCAAGCACTGCCTTGCCTTCTTCCACCAGGATGCCTGCTGCAGAATGAATACGCAGTTTTACTTCCGCCACCCGGAAATCATCTTTTGCGTTGATGACAATGACGGATCCGGCCAGGCCATTGTAATCCGACGCATCGATTTTCCTGACCACCGGCGCTTTCAGATAATCTCTGAAGGCTATATTATAGGCGTTCGTTCCGGGAGTTACCTTTTTTTCATACTCCTTTCTCAGATCCGCTGAAGATATAGCATCCTTTGCGTAGGTGGCTGCATCAGAAAACAGTTCCCGTTTTTGTAACTGTTTCTCTGTTGGCGCTGCATCCTTGTTGACCGAAGGCATGCGTGCGATGGTGGTTTTATCACCGTGTTTGCGATAAACAAATTGTTTACCTACATGACCCCTTGCTCCTCTCACGAGCAGGTTGTCTGTTACGTTTGCCATAAGATAATGGTTTTTAAATTTTAAAAAATATGGTTTCGTGTTCATCACCGCTTCGGGAAGAAAGTTTCCCGGGTCACTTCTCCCGGTCCGCTTAAGTGATGCCTCCCTGGCAGTGATGAACGAGGTAAAACTAGATTCCAAAAAAGATATTTAAAAAAATATGGAGCGAGCTTCGGCAAAATTTCTGGTGGGCTCTTACCAAACCTGGGGCGAACGGTATGCCCGGCCTTTTTCAAATTCCGTCCAAACCTTCCGTCATGTTTGTCCGCACTTGTGCCGGATAAGGGAGTTCCCCGTTAAAAGCAACTACATCCGCACAACCCGGCACAAGGTTCACACATGGATTATACCAGGCAGGCAGACCTTGTGGAACCGGTATAATCGTGATATCCAAAACAGTAAATTTGAGTAAACGATTCATTTGTCAACCCTAAACATGAAAGTATGTCAGGACATTTATTTTTTTACAGGCATGACGGCGCGCTGAAAAAATTGGCTATCGATGAGATCATCATCATAGAAGCAGCTAACAATTACGTAAAAATTCATAAGCGGGGAGGCATCCTCATGCTCCGGACAACCCTGGACGCTGCACTAAACCGGCTGCCTGAAAAACAATTTCTCCGGGTTCACCGTTCGTTTGCGGTATCGGTTGATTATATAGACATGATTTCAAAAAAAGCCGTATTCATGAAGGATATGGAACCAGGTGTACCGGTTTCCAGACAACATTATCCGGAAATGATTAAACAGATCATCATACTGGACGGTGAATCGCCGGAACCAAAAAAATCCAAATAAGGCCAAGCCCCGACCAGACTGGGGCTTCAGGGGAAAGAAAAAGGCCAGGGTCTGCTATTCGCATCAACCACCGGCCAATAAAAGCCGCAGGCATTGAGCCTTAGCTTTGGGCTTCAAGCCCTTACTAGGAGTTAAAAAGGGGATTCAACAACCAGTTATAAACCTGTGTTCCAACCTGTTTTATCGGGTTTGAACTTTGTTTTGCTGCTTTTTCAACATATTCAGAAGATTCAACCTTCACTTTCACGGCTACCATTTTTTCCTTGTCAAATAAACCCGGAAATTGTTTTGTAAGCGTCGTGCCTTTCATTTCCTCCGCTGACCAGGCAATGGTGGCCAGTCCTGAAATCTTCAGAAAAAAATCCTTGCCTTTTTTAAAGAAGTCCAGTTTGGCCGGCATTTCTCTAGAAAATGATTCCAACACCTGTGTTGGCCGCGGAATAATGAACCAGATATTTCCTTCTCCGTCAATTTCCGTAATACGAACAATATGCGTGGGTAAGTTGACTAATGCACCGGACTCAGACATAAATAATGCATTTTCCAATTCTTTAATCTTTTCACTGAGAAACGCTATTGAAAGATCCCGAATCATACTTGGTAGGTTTGTCCTGAGAATTCAATCCCCGTACCAAAACAGGATCATTTGAGAATGAAGGTTTTGTAAAATGGCATGCCGTCTTTTTATTCCTGATTTGGGAGAAGGATTCCTGAAAAAGAACCCATCAGAACAATTCCTGAATAAAAGGATCCGTATAATCCCTGATGAATTTAGCAATATGGTCCGATGCAGAAAATTCATTCCGGCTGTGCATGGTTGTTAGTACAACGCAGGGAATACCGGCGTTACGGGCCGCTTCAACTCCTTTGGGAGCGTCTTCAAATACCATACAGGCGCCGGGTGCCGTATTCAATAAGCCGGCCGCTTTCAAAAAGGTTTCAGGATCCGGTTTGCTGATCACGACGTCATCAGCACTGACGACCGCGCTGAAATACTTGCGAATATTCAGCTCGTCCAGAATAAAATCGATATTTAAGGGAATGGCGGCTGAACCGATGGCCATCGGAATTTTTTTCGCATGGGCGCTCTCCAGGAAATCTGCAAGTCCGGCAATTAATCGGAGATGCGGCCGGTATTCTTCCTGGTATCTTTTTTCTTTTTCGATGGACCAATACTCCATTTCTTCGTTTGTAAATCTTCCTTCCCCGAAAACGCGGATCAGTAATTCCGAATTCTTTCCATACATCTGGCTTTTCACCTGTTCGGGACTCAGACCCGCATGAAGGTATTCATTCAGAATTCCCGTCCAGGCACGGATATGGAATTCCATATCATTGATGATCGTGCCGTTCAGGTCAAAAATCAAAGCGCGGGGAGCGGTTTTCATGGAAACGTTTGAAATAAAAAGCAATGCCACTGTCAGAGGAACACTCCGGAACAGTGGCATGCAGGAATCGTGATTATCAGGTTATATTATTGCTTTTCAAGTTTAACGGTCTGATCATAGCTTTCTCCATGAATACGCAGGATATACATTCCGCTACTGCCCACAGCAGGTTGCAGGTTTACCATATTATCACCCGCCTGTGCATGATACGACTGGTTAATATAGGTCTTCCCCAATAGGTCAGAAACCGTCATGGTCAGATTCTGGGCCCTGGAAACGTTCACCTTCAGCCGGATCATGTCGTTAAACGGATTGCTGTAAACAACCAGGGGCCTGGAGTTCCTGTCGGACGATACGGAGACCGTTTTGCTATAAGTGAATTTGCCATCGAGATCAACCATTTTCAGCCGGTAATAACCATAACCATCCAGCGGCAGTTGATCTGTAAAACTATAATTGGATGTTGTGGACGAATAACCTTTGGCTTTTACTGACCCGATCTTAACCCATCCGGTCTGGTCTCCGCTTCTTTCCACATCATAATATCCGGCATTCTGTTCCTGAGAAGTAGCCCAGCTTACATTCACCGTGCCATCATCATTTTTGTTTGCCAGGAACTGGACCAGTTGCACTGGCAGTATTGTTGAAGTTTTAAAAATAACTCCATAATAATTACCCGGACCCGTGGTACCACTTTGATAGGTAACTGCTGGTCCATTTACTTTTCCAGGTCCACAACCTATTACTCCGGGACAATTGAACGTGTAATTTGCAAATTGAACAGTCGGTGGAGGAGGAGCTGCCTGATCATATCCGATCCCTGACGAATTCAGAACATAAGAATAAGGATAAGTGCTGCCGACATTTGGAGTTATAGGATAACTATAAATACCAGCATCCGGAAATCCCGGATTTAAAAAATCATCCAGCTTACCCTGGATGGTATTGCCAGAAACATTATTGGTGTTTATAGAGGTATTATTATTAGCCAACTGAATGTTTGAAGCCAAATCCAAATACAACTGGTCATTCAAATTAATACTTTCTGTAGACGTAGGATCGTTTCCAAGCGTAATGCTGGACGAGTGAAGCCGCAGGTTGGTGTTCACGTTAACCGTAGTATTGCCATACACGTTTACTGTGCTGTTGTTCAGCACCACACTATCCAGCCAGGGGCCATCGGGACCACCTGTACCGCTGAAATTAACATCTACCCAATAGTTGGTCGACAGAAAAGAATTGGTGGGAAATACCGGAGTTGCACCATAACTATAAATACCGTTGTGGTTTGGTATTCCATCCTGCAACGCACTTAACACGCCGTTGGTAACTCCTGAAGCGGCAAAGTAATTATTATCCCCCGTATAGGTGGCATCAGCGAAATAGACAGCTATGACATAGGTAGTACCTGCCGTGGCTGCAACGGGCGTTGGGAAATTCTGTGTCTGCCATCCACTGGCTGTTTCGTTGGTAAAGGCCGCCGTTGCGAGAACGGTTCCCGTATTATTGTATAATACACCGATATGCGTTCCGTTTCCCCCCATGCCCGCCACTTTGTAAAACTTAGCGCCGTCTATATAACCGGTTATCGTTGACTGAAATCTCATTCCAAGCGTAACGGCCCCGTTGGCGTCTGTAGCTGCAGGTGCTACCGGTGTCTGGCTGGTAAATACCGAAGTGGCATTCGGACTTACCGAAGTGGTGAATCCGCAGCAATGCACCATGGTAACATCTGAATAAATCTTTATCGTACAACCAGTACAGGGATTCGGCGGTTGTGGCCCCACCCAGAAACGGGGATCATCCAGGGTGTAACCATTCGGATTGGATGTAATCGAATTATAATTCTGCCCCTGTGATACAAGCGAAGTAAATAGAAAAACCGCCGTGAAAATCGGAATGTAAAATTTTTTCATAATCAATAAATAATTAATCAGTTCGTCGGTAAGACACAGAATACTTTCTGGAACGATTTTATAAAAACAGGCAAACAACAGATATGGATACTGCTTTCAGGGGGGACGAATTCGGGGCCTTTAGATGGATGGGGATTTCGGAAACGGAGGAATTTTACAGGATATGTAGCAAATTTAAGATTATCAACTCAATATATTATCGATAAGGACAGGAATTTATCTACTTTTTTCCCGGTAATTGACACCCTCAATTTGTTTGCCAACTTCACCACAGATATGATTAAACGAAGTCCCGCCCGGGGGCTTTACCCCGGCTAAGGGTTTTCCATTATATCAACCTACATGACTTGAATCGCCCGCGAAACAGGACCAGGGGTTTTTCTTCCTTCCTGTTTGTAATGACTGACATTTACTTACAGGAATTTTTTACAGCTGTCAGGAACGCATTTTTTACAAATGCCGAAAATGGAGAAGAAAGGTCTGACATTCTTTCAGGATGCCATTGAACCATCAGGAGCCAGGACTTATTTTCCGGGATTTCCCATTCCATGGCTTCCACAATACCCGGTTCACCGGTTGCGGATATTTTTAATGAAGGGGCCGGGCGGCCAGCAGACTGATGATGGGCTGAATTCACGAGGCCCCGCTCCTGCCCGCAAATACCAAACAGCATCGTACCAGGAATAACCTGTACCGTATGCACCTGATCCACCCCGTTCTGCTTGCCATGCCCTGTGGAATGGAAAACAGCCGGGATATCGGGCACCAGGGTCCCGCCGAGGAAAACATTGATCAACTGGAGTCCCCGGCAGATGCCCAGGACCGGCTTTTCCCCCGCCAGGGCTTTTTCAATCACCTGGTATTCAAATTCATCGCGTGCCGGTATGATCTCCTGCAGTCCGAATTCTTCCACATATTCCGGCTTGCCATATAAGGCGGGATGCAGGTCTTCACCACCACTGAACAGGATACCATCGCATGATTCCGTGTCGGCTGCATTCTGAAAGTGCATACTCAGTCTGACCACTTCCACCCCCGGTTCAGACTCCAGCCAGCGACGGTAATTGTCGAATTTGCCACAATCGGTGATGCCTATTTTTATATGTTGTTTCATGGTTTTATCATTGGCAGTTGACCGTTGGCCGTTGACCGTTGGCCGTTGGCCGTTGTACCTGGGGCTTTTAAAAATGCAAAGTAAAGGCAGATCCTTCATTTTCGACGGACTGCACCTGGATGCTGCCTTTATGGAGGAGCAGGATCTGCTGGCAGAGGCTGAGACCGATCCCGCTGCCGTTTTTGCGGGTGCTGAAAAACGGAATGAAGATCCGGTCCATCAGGCCGGGCGGTATACCACAACCGTTATCGGCCACTTTGATATTGATCTTACTGCTTCCGGCAGCGGCAAAGGCCGAAAGCTGGATCCGGGGTTTCGCTTTGTCTTTGACCGCTTCAATAGCATTCACCAGCAGGTTAATCAATACCTGTTCGATCAGGGTCGCATCGAGTTCATAGGAAAGTTCCGGATTCTGCAGGATGATTTCCAGTTCCACATTTTTCTGTTGCAGGGTCGGCAACAGCAGCTGGTGTAGATTCTCAAACAGGTCCCGCAGGTAAACTCTTTTCAGGGTCGGTGAAACGATTTTATTGAGGTTCCGGTAGGTTTCGGCAAATTTCAGCAGGCCTTCGCTCCTTCTGCGGATGGTTTCAATCCCCAGCTCCAGGTCCTCCACTGCCGCCGGCTGTTCCCGCATAAATTCCGTAGCCTTCTGTAACCGGTCGAGCATGGTGTCGGCCAGCGAAGAGATGGGCGCTACAGAATTCATGATCTCGTGGGTCATTACGCTGAGTAGTTTCTGCCAGGCCTTGGCTTCCGTTTCATCCAGCGCTTCGTTCACATTCTGAAATGCCGCCAGCTTGTAGGTTTTATGATCTGTCTGGAATGCCGTGGCAGAAGCAAGCACTTTTACGATTCCGTTGTCTTTGGAGATGGAAAGAATCTTACCGGCACCCGGCTGCAGCAGGTTGATTTCCCTGAAAAGGTAGGCATCTCTTTTTTCCAGCGAATGAAGCGTCTTCAGATAAGGAATACCCAGTATTTTTTTCAGGGAATCATTCATCCAGACGATATCCCCGCTTTGTACTTCATAGGAAAGAATACCTGTTTCCACCAGTTCCAGGATTTTCTGGAGGTAGAGATACTGGGTTTCTTTTTCCCGGCTGATCACTTTAAAGGTACTGTTGATATCATTGAAGCCCTTGCGCATGGTTTTTAATTCCACCGGCGCATGGCTTACATCAAAATGCCGGGAGAAATCCCGGTAATGGATGGATTCCACAAATTGCTCGAGTTCATCCTGTGTTTTACGGAAGAACCGGTAAAAATCGGCGATCTGCCAGGCAATCACCGGCAGGATGATGATCAGGTAGATATACTGGGCTTGGATCACGGTCACGGCAGCCAGGCAGAGTACTGCAAACATGAAAATAACGCGGATGAGTATGCGAAGCTCGAATCGTTTAAACATGGTGCCGATTTATCTGTTGCAGGCGGATTACTTAAATATCGTATTTGCTGAGCCTGCGGTAAAGGGCTGTGCGGGTAAGTCCCAGCTCCCGGGCCGCCCGGGATATATTGCCCTGGTGTTTTTCTATCACTTTCAGGATTGTATTCTTCTCAATCGTACTCAGCGTGAAATCACGATCTTCCGCATCCGCTGTTTCCTTACTGTTTTCCAGGGGAGAAAAGATAATGTCTTCTGCCCGGATCTCATCTCCATCACACATGATCACCGCCCTTTCAATGCTGTACTGCAACTCACGAACATTACCCGGGAAATGATAGGACCGGAGCTTATCAATGGCCCGGTTATCCAGTTCCAGGGAGCGCTTCAGGTATTTGGCAGCGTAGAGGTGTGCAAATTCCCTGGCCAGGGGCGGAATATCTTCCGGCCTTTTCCTTAGTGGGGGCATCATGATTTCCACCGTATTGATACGGTAGATCAGGTCTTTCCGGAACCTGGACTCATTGGCGAGTTCCGTGATCGGAAGGTTGGTAGCGCATATCAGGCGGATATCCACCGGGATGAGCAGGTTGGATCCCAGGCGGGACACCTGCCTGTTTTGCAATACCGACAGGAGTTTGGCCTGCTGATGCAGGCTGATATTGCCGATTTCATCCAAAAACAAGGTTCCCCCGGAAGCCATTTCAAACCGCCCGGTGCGATCATCGCGCGCATCCGTAAACGCTCCTTTTTTATGGCCAAATAATTCACTCTCGAACAGAGTTTCTGTCAGGGCACCCACGTCAACTTTCACAAACTGCCTGGCAGCCCGGGCGGATTTTTCATGGATGATACGCGCCATCAGGTCCTTTCCGGTACCATTTTCACCCAGGATCAGGATATTGGCATCCGTGGGTGCAATTTTCTCCACCTTGCTCAGGATGTCTTTCATCGGGGCTGACTGCCCGATAAAAGGTGTTTGTCCCTGTCCGGCAGACGTCTCAACGGTTTTTGCCGGCGCCAGGCCATCCTGTTTCCGCAGGTTTTCGCGGATTGTGGCCGTCAGCTTTTCGTTATGCCAGGGTTTGACAACAAAATCCGCGGCTCCTTCTTTAAGGGACCTCACCGCCAGGTCAATATCCCCGTAAGCCGTAATCATGATTACCGATGCTGCTGCATCCCATTCCCTTATCTTGCGCAACCAGTAAAGACCTTCGTTTCCCGTATTGATGGCGCTGTTAAAATTCATATCCAGCAGGATCAGGTCAAAATGATTCTTATGTAAAATTGACCTGATATTTTCCGGGTTTTTTTCTGTGAGCACTTCCGCAGCTTCTGTTTTCAGCAGCAGGCGGACCGCTGTCAGAATGTCCACATCATCATCAATAACCAGGATACGCGCGTTTTTTAAAACCATGGTATTAAAAAATTCATACGAAGATGCAACAAAACAGTGCCACAAGTTTACTCTAATATAAGATGGTGACAATTAATTTTTTAAGGGGAATGAGGTCCGTAACGCATGTATCGAAAGCGTACAGTTCCTGTATCATTAGCGACCGGAGCAGGCGGGTGGCCGATTATAAATAGTTGTAAATCACGTTCATTAGGTTCTGGCACGTGGTTGCATTTATCATATCCGTATTTTATAAATTTCAGCTGTGATGATATCGCCGGGCAATTATTTTTAAGCTCCGCCTTATTAAAAAAACATTTCATCTCATGGTAGACAGGGTAATTAAGAAAAAAAAATGGTCCGCTAAAAGATTAATGACCATCGGTGGCATTACCGCCCTGGTTTTCCTGGCTTTCGGAAGCTGGTATTTCACTTCCGGGAAAAGCCGCCTGAATGTGGACCTTGACCGGATTACCATTGCAACCGTAACCAAGGGGGCGTTCCAGGAAACCATACCGGTAAACGGAGTCGTAATGCCTCTTAGCAGCATTTACCTGGATGCTACGGAAGGAGGACGGGTGGAAGAAAAATATGTGGAAGACGGAACCATCATGAAAAAAGGACAGCCCATTCTCCGGTTGTCCAACACGGATATTCAATTACAAATGGTTACCCAGCAGACCAATGTTTATAACCTGTTGACCCAGATGCAGATTGCAAGCAATGCCGCCCAGCAGAATACGGTGACCAAGATGAACCAGGTAACTGACGTGGAGAGTCTGCTCCGGGAAGCAAAACGGGTTTATGACCTGGATGTGGTTTTATACGAAAAAAAAGCCATCGGCTACCAGGAATACCAGCAGGCAAAAAATAATTACGATTATTATGTACAGAAAAAAAAGCTGACCGACCAGATCATGGTGCAGGATTCCATATCAAATGCCCAACAGGTGAGCCAGGCAAAGCAGTCGGTAGTCGGTGCCCAGATGGCCATGGATGTGCTGAGGAAAAAATCTGGCGACCTCGTGGTGCGGGCGCCGGTCGACGGGCAGCTCACTTCCCTGGATGCTGAAATCGGCCAGAATAAAAATAAAGGGGAGAGACTGGGTCAGATTGATGTGCTCACCGGGTTCAAAGTACGGGTGGACGTGGATGAACATTATTTGTCCCGCATTTATACCGGGCTCATGGGTAAGTTTACGTTTGCCGACAGCAATTACGAACTTAAAATATTCAAAGTCTTTACCCAGGTCACAGGCGGCCATTTCCAGGTGGATATGCAGTTTGTGGGGCCGGTTCCGAAAGGCATCCGCCGGGGCCAGACTCTTCAGATTCTGCTGGCGCTGAGTGAAGAAAAAGTCGCCGTGCTGGTTCCGCGCGGCGGTTTCTACCAGCAGACAGGCGGTAACTGGATTTTCAAAGTGAGCGATGATGGCAAAACTGCATACCGGGCAGATATCCAGCTGGGCAACCAGAACCCGGACTATTATGAAGTATTATCCGGACTGAACCCCGGCGACAAAGTAGTCACCAGCAGCTATGAAAATTACGGAACCATGCAGGAACTCATTCTAAAAAAATAAGTCTCATTCACAGTATAAAGTAAAAACAATGATAAAGATTCATGATCTGGAAAAAATCTACAGAACCGAAGAAGTGGAAACCATCGCACTCAATAAACTATCATTCCAGGTGAATGAAGGGGAATTTGTGGCGGTGATGGGCCCTTCCGGCTGCGGTAAGTCAACCTTGTTGAACATCCTCGGCCTGCTCGACGATCCGGACAGCGGAAGTTTTCTCTTCAATAATATTGAAGTGGCCGGTTTTAATGAACGCAAGAGGGCCGATCTCCGGAAAAGGAATATCGGTTTCGTGTTCCAGAGTTTCAACCTGA
>DHWT01000245.1 GCA_002413325.1 Chitinophagaceae bacterium UBA5175
TGACATTCAGGCGAAAAGATTTTGACTATTACGACAACAGCATCAAAATGCTTAGTATGCTCATCATATCGGGAAACTATTGGATTCCCGAATTCCAAACGGGCACCTTAGCAGGACTGCATCATCAGCCCTGAACCCTGCGATCAGCATTAAACAGGCAGTACCCTTTATGGCCTGTTTCGGATGCCCTGCACCATGAGCCTGGCAACCAATGCATTTCCTGCATCATTGAGGTGAACTCCGTCAACTGTTAAAATGCCGCTCTCCTGGTTATGACTGTTATTGGCTCTTTCATAAGCCTCAAATTCAGCGCGCATATCCACCAGGGTTAGTTGCTGGTCGGCTGCAATTTTACGGATGATATTGGCATATTTATTCAAATCCCCATCCTGTTCATTCGTATAGTCGTATCGCTCCCCGATGGTTGCCGGTGTGCATACCACAACTTTTATATGGGCTGCTTTGAATTTGCCAATGAGGGCCCTGTAAAATTTATCGAATTTATCTGCGTCAGTACCGGTTCCCATTTTCTTATGCCAGACATCGTTAACACCCACCCAGATCACCACGATATCCGGTGATTTGCTGATCACATCATCTTCCACACGCAGGTACAGGTCATACACTTTATTCCCGCTGATGCCCGCACCGGTCAGTTCATAGGCTGCATGGCCCGGCGGGTTGAGCAGGCTGTCGGCGATGGTTATAAAACCATGGGCTTTCACGCCGGCTTCCGTGATCGAGTCCCCGAAAAAAATTACGCTGATTTTTTTATCTGGCATAAAGGAGAAGCTGAAGAGTGATATAATCAGAAATTCAACAAGAAGATATTTTTTCATAAAGTCAGGAGTTGATGTTATCAAATGGCCGGCGGTTGAAAACCAGCCTGATTCTTGTTCCTATACAGTCTTATTTATTGCTAAAGATAAAACCTGGCAGGAAAAACGGTTACAAATGCCTAATTTCAATTTTAAATCTGAAACGCGATGGCCAGTACAAAAATTACGGTAAATGACAATGGTTCACTGAAAATAGAAGGTGATTTTGAGATCCTGGACCGGACCGGTGCCCAATATGATCTGGGAGGAAGGGAAGTAATTTCTCTTTGCCGTTGCGGACATTCGAAAAACAAACCCTTCTGCGACGGATCTCACAAAGCCCATTTCGAACACCACGCGGTCGCATTTGCCCTGCCCCCGAAAAAAGTGGTTTAGCTATTATAACCGGTAAATCCTTTGGACGATCATTTCATAATGATGGCCGAGCCACCCAGGTCGGGAATCGGCAGGTAACTGATGTTTTGTTCCTGGCAAAATTGTTCTACGGCTTTGCGGGCCCCTTTATAGGCGTCGTTGTTAAAATCATGAATGAATATATACCCGCCGGCCGCCAGTTTTGGATAAAAAAACTGCAGCCCTTTGTACAGGGGTTCAAATAAATCCGCATCCAGGCTGACAAACACAAAGCGATCGTCAATATCCCTGGCTGATTCGGGAAAAAATCCTTTTACCGGTATACAGTTCTCCGGATCCGGCATTTGCTTTAATACAAGTTCCAGTGAGGTATCCGAAAAATCCTGGTCTCCCCCTGAAAATTGTTTTCTTTTTTCCAGGTCGGTATCTCTTTTGTCAAAGCCCGCAAACGTATCGAACAGATAGAGCTTCCTGCCCGGGAAATACTGATTGATATACCTTGCAAATTTACCCTTGTAAACACCCAGTTCAGCCACATTACCCCTCAGGTCTTTTTTCATGATTTCATAACTGACCAGTTCCAGCGCCGCCAAACGGACATAGTCAAAATAATTGAGATCCATCACCCGTTCCCGCTGCAGGTACACCAGCGAATCGCTCACAAAAACATGGTTTTTTAAGAGTAATTTCCCAAACAGGAAATTGGTTGCTTTGCCAAATATTCTAATCAGTCCCATATTCAGATTTCTTTCTGTTTATTCAGCCCATTTCTTTTTGAATCCGTAGGGACAGTGCCTGCAGCCGCTGCGACAGCAATATCCACGGGATATGAGGTAAAGTTCCGTAAATACCCGGTAGTCTGCTTCCTTGTAATAATGAATGCCTTCCACCAGATCGCCGCCCCCGCCGGGAAAAGGATATTGTTTTGACCGGGTTACCAGCTGATCCAGTTCGGACAGGCAGTCATTACACAGACAATTATAAAAAGTTTTCGCCAGAAAGGACCGGGTATCATTACCCAATGTTACCTGCGAACAGCCGCAGGCCTGAATATTTTCAGCCTGGCAGGCGAATTGTTTTTTACACCGGGGACATATTTTCAGTTTACCACCCATTCTTATTGATAACCCTTTGCCTGCAGCGCAAATAATTCCGCGTATTTTCCATTCATGCTGATTAATTCCTGGTGGGAACCGCTTTCAATCAGTTCGCCCTGTTGCAATACCAGGATCCGGTCGGCCATACGCACCGTTGAAAACCGGTGTGAGATCAATACGGCTGTTTTACCCCGGGTGAGCGCCGCAAACCGCTGAAAAACCTCATATTCCGCGCGGGCATCCAGGGCCGAAGTGGGTTCATCCAGTATCAATACCTGCGCCTGCCGCATATACGCCCTCGCCAGCGCCACTTTCTGCCATTCCCCGCCCGACAGTTCCATGCCTTCCCGGAATCTTTTTCCCAGCATCTGATCATAACCTGCCGGCAAACGGCTTACCAGTTCAGCCGCCAGACTTTGTTCAGCCGCAGAAACAATCAGCGGTTTATTGTCTTTCTGAAGAACATTGCCGACCGCTATATTATCCGAAACGCGCATCTGGTAACGCAGGTAATCCTGGAAAATGATCCCGATGTGCTGCCGCAGGCTAACGAGGTCGTATAAACGAAGATCCACGCCATCCAGCAGGATCCTGCCTTCCGTCGGATCATATAACCTGGCCAGCAATTTAACGAGGGTCGTTTTGCCAGCTCCGTTCTCCCCGACCAGTGCGATTTTTTCACCGGCCCCTAAAGAAAAATTCAAATGCCGCGATGCCCATTTTTCAGCATGCTGGTAACGAAATCCCACGTCCTGGAATTCAAATCCTTTACGGATGGGATTTGGAAAAGGACGTGGATTTTTCGTAACGGTTATAGCAGGCTGTATCTCGAAAAATTCAAAAAAATCGCTTAGATAGATGGCTCCCTGGGAAACGGCCGTAAACCGGGTGAGAATGGATTCCATCAGAGACCTGAGCTGGCGGAAGGATCCGGCCAGAAAGGTCAGCTGACCAATACTGATCCTGCCGGAAATAGTATCCAGGATGATATAAACGTAAGCGCCATAATAACCCAGGCTTCCCAACAGCGTAAACCCCGTTCCCCACAGAGACCGGTTAATGGAAATCCGCCGGTTGCTGAAATAAAATGTATCGGCCAGGGCTTCAAACTTTTCTATGATGAACCCGGAGAGCCCGAAAATTTTAACCTCCTTGGCTGTCTCATCACTGGCGCCGAGATACCGGAGATAATCCAGTTCCCGCCTTTCAGGCGTCTGCCGGCGGCTCAGCGCATAGGTCTGGTCATTGAAATAAGATTCCCCGATAAATGAAGGCAGGATCGTGATGAACAATAATGCGATCAGCCAGGGATTAAATAATATAAGCCCGGCCGCCAGGAATCCCATCGTGATCAGGTCCTGCACCTGGCTTAAAACCTGCGACAGTAAAATAGTGCGGCCTGTGGTTTGCTGACGGGCGCGTTCCAGTTTATCATAAAAAACGGGGTCTTCAAATTGTTCCAGGTCGAGGATGGCCGCGTGTTTCATAATGCGGACCGAACTCAGCTTGCCAAAAAGATCCCCGAGCAGGCTGTCCAGCAGTGATATGCTCCGGCCCAACGCATCATTGAAAATGGCCAGCATAAATTCAATACCGATCAGCGCCCACAGATGATGCGTGGAAGCTGAACCGGAATGACGATTCAACAGGATCACTTCATCGATGATCAGTTTGCCAATATATAAAACGGAAACGGGTATAGCCGACCGAAGCAGGCGGAGACCGGCGTTCAGTCCGGTCATCCAGGGGCTTGAAGCCCAGACCAGTTTAAAAAATGCAGGAAGGTTCCGAAGGGCATTGAGCCGCTCTCTCCAGCCCGGCTTGGATTGATTTGAAACCATGCTTGGGCCTGCAATGTACGTTTTTAGGACCAAAGCAGTTTTCAGGCTGTAGGAGCCATGCAAAAAAAGATGGATGGTTATAAGACACAGAGGTTAGCTAAAAGATTTTAACCATCTTCCATGAACAAATAACCATCCACCAAAAGGCGTTTAGCGTTGCGCGTTATACGAAAACCGGGCTAAGCGTTGCTTAGTAACGGTTACGGTCGCGGTTATATCCACCACCACCGCCACGGCTCGATCCACCACCACGGGATCCACCACCGCCGGGATTTTTATCTTCAGCAACTTTTACAGTAAGCGTTCTTCCTTCCAGGCTCGTGCCGTCGAGGGCCTTAATGGCTTTCTCCGCTTCTTCATTACTTGAAAATTCCACAAATCCGAAACCACGACTTTTATGGGTTTCCCTGTCTAAAATAACTTTTGCTGAACCAACGGTACCGTATGGTTCAAACAATTCTTGCAATTCTTGATCACTAACGGCGAAAGGCAGACCGGCTACAAAGATTTTCATTCCAATACAATTTAATAGCCGGAAAGATAACACAATAGTTTAGTACACCGGTTGATTGGCCTGTTTTTTTTGAAATATTGGCCTGAATTGTTCAAAACAAGGCATTTAGGAGGGTTGCGGGAAGCGGTTTGGCGCTAAATGGGGGAAAACGGAATCCGCAATTCATACCGGGTACCCTCCCCGGGACTGCTATTTACCCTAAACAGGGAATTGATCCGGTTGGCCCTTTTCTGCATATTCTGAAACCCATGGCCTTTTTTAATATAAAGCATATTAAAGCCGGCACCATCATCTGCCAGTTCAATCATTATTTCGGAGGGCCCTGTTTTATGGATTTTTAATTTTACCCGTTTTGCCTGGGCATGTTTCAGGCAATTACTCATAGCCTCTTTAAATATCATCATGATATTCCGGTTATAATTACCGGGAAGCTTTTCATTCTCCCCTTCTCCCAGCAAATTTTCAAAACAAAAACAAATGCCGGTATCCTGGAATACGTCAATTCCCAAACTTTCCAGCCGGTGGCCGATTTCTTTTATTGCATCACTTTCAGGATTCAAAGCCCAGAGAATATCCCGGGTACCCTGGTATAAGCCGCTCACATTTTCTTTTATCTGCCCGATCAGTCTTTTTTCTTCCTCATGACCGGATCCCAGTTTGGTGTTCAGAACTTCGGTTAATACCTGGATACGGGTCAGACTGTTTCCCACTTCATCGTGAAAATCTTCTGAAGCGGTTTGTCTTACTTTGATATTTTCCTCCCGCTTCACTTCTTCTATATGGCGGATCCTTTTTCCACGCATCCGCATCCGCATCCACTGGATCCATAAAATAAGACCCATTACAAAAACCAGAACCCCGAATTTGAAATAAAGTGTCTGATAAAAAGCGGCCCGGATATCGAACGAAAAATGAACGTTGTCCGTTGAATAACCCACCCCGTCCATATAAGCCCGGGCCCTGAACGTATAATGTCCGGGAGGCAGGGCCGGATAGACTACAAAATGATTGGGGGTCAGGGCCGAATAAGACGTTTCCATACCCTCCAGCTGGTACTGGTACTTCAGGGATTCACCGTGCAGATAACTCGGGCACCTGAATGAAAACGTCAGGTGGTTCTCATTGTGTGGCAGGACCAGGTCCCTGGGTATGCCAAACCAGTTGTTCAAAAATCCCTTATAACGATCCGGGGAAATTTCTTTTGAAAAAACCTCCACCTCCTGAAGGACGACCGGTGGAAAATACGTTTGCTTCTTACCGGAATCCGGAAAATATTTAAAAAGTCCGGAAACGGTACCGATCCATAAATTATTTTTATCATCATAAATGGCAGCGCCCTGATTACATTCAGCAGAAGAAATATCACCCGGTATGGAAAGGCTCGAAATCTGAAGCACCCCGGTAGCTGTATCCAGAATGATTTTATTAACACCCCGTCCGGTTCCAAGCCAAACCTGGCTTTTATGATCTGTAACCACACTATATATGAAATCGGCATTCAGCCCGTCTTTTGTTGTCAGCTGCCGGAATTTGCCGGTCATATGGTTGTACAGGATAAGTCCTTTGTTCGATGTGGCCATCAAATAATAAGGTCCCAATGAAGTAAGGGACATGCAATTCGCAGCATGCAGCAGGGAATTATTTATGATCCTGTATTTAAAATCAGTTCCGATCTGGTAAAGTTCATTACCCGTCGCCACCAGGATGGAGTCTTTTGAAGCCTGAAAAATCCTGTCTGAAAAAATATCCAGTATATGTGTTGTTTTACCGGATGAAGAGATATAAAAAAACCCCTGGCAGGATGAAACCCAGAACCCGCCCTGGTCATCCGGCAGTACCGACTTGATACATCCCTTTAATTCTCCCAGAGGGATTTTTGTCATTTTCCCATGCTGATATCTCGCAAATAATCCGCTACCGGTCAGAATAAATATTTCGTTTTCTTTTCCCCGGAAAAGACCGGAAATATACTGCCCGGCCGGGTCATCGGAAAGCCCTTTTACATGAACCATATTTTTTCCATCATACATAAATAAACCGGACCCGGTGGTTCCCATATAAATCCGGTTCTGGTTTTCCAGCATGGGCATTACGCCCATATTGCGGGCTGCACTGAACTGATCATAGATTATAAATGGCTGGTCGGAATACCTGAATATACCCGTACCATTGGTTCCAAACCAGATATTGCCTTCACGATCCTGGAAAATGGCAGAGGTGGTGTTTCCTTCATAACCATTTCCCTGGTTAAAAGCAGTTAAGCCGGAATCAGAATATTGGAATAATCCCCTGGTACCCGTTAACCAGAGCCGGCCCGACCGGTCCTGGTACAAATTGGTAAACTTACCCAGACTGTCCCGGGGAACCAGGGTCCTGACCCCATCCGGTCCTGCAGAAAGTAAAGAATTGGACATCAAAATATAGAGCCGGTCCGATCCGGACCGGTTAAAAACAATTTTCTGGCAAAAGGCTTTATCATCGCTTCCCGGAAGGCTGACTTTCAGCTTCCAGTTTTCATTCTCCAGCCGGAAAATTCCTTTGTTCATCACCGCGGCCCATAAATTCCCCTGGTTATCTGGCTGGATGGCGGTTACCCATTCTTCCGGGCCGGCCACAACGGAGCGCCGGGGTTTTTCGCTGGTGTCCACCTGGTATAATTTACCTTCCGCCAATGCCCAGATCCTGTGCTGTCCGTCTTCCTGGAGGGCCCTGACCATATTGCCGGCCGCTGTTTCAGTCAACCTGAAATTTTTAAACCGGCTACCGTCAAAACGGGAAATACCGAATGAAGTTCCAATCCAGATGGTTGAATCCTGGCCGGCCAGTATGGCGTCTGAAAAATTACTGATCAGGCCATCCGTTTCGCTGTAATTGGTAAAAACCCGGCCGTCAAACCGGGATATTCCACCCAGGGTGCAGAACCAGAGATTGTCGAAAGGGTCCTGCGTGATGGCGCTGACCTGCGACTGGATCAAACCCTGCTGAACATTATAATTTTGAAAATGGAATTTCTGCGCCGGCAAAAAA
>DHWT01000035.1:0-2059 GCA_002413325.1 Chitinophagaceae bacterium UBA5175
AAGTCTGCGCTATATACCCCATAACGCCTTCCTCAGCGATGGGCGAGTGGGCCGATGAATGGAGTGCCAAGGGCATGAAAAATATTTACGGGCAGGTGCCCCGTGTAATGGAAATGCAAAGTGAAGCGGGCGCTGCAGGTGCCATTCATGGTGCTTTACAGGGAGGTGCCATGGCGTCTACTTTTACGGCATCAC
Source organism: Chitinophagaceae bacterium UBA5175 (assembly GCA_002413325.1). Taxonomy (GTDB): domain Bacteria; phylum Bacteroidota; class Bacteroidia; order Chitinophagales; family Chitinophagaceae; genus Puia. The sequence continues at coordinate 196 of DHWT01000035.1, forward strand.
AGGGTTTGCTGCTGATGATCCCCAATATGTACAAAATAGCAGGTGAACTGACGTCCACCGTTTTTCATATTGCGGCCAGAACGATCGCAACACATGCGTTATCCATTTTCGGGGATCATAGCGACGTGATGGCCGTTCGCGGCACCGGCTTTTCCATGTTGTTTGGGAATACGGCACAGGAGGCGATGGATATGGCCCTGATTGCCCAGGCCGCCACACTGAAAGCAAGGGTTCCCTTCCTGAATATTTTTGACGGGTTCAGGACTTCACACGAATTATCCCAGGTCAATATGATTCCGGATGAAGTGATTGAAGCCATGATTAACATGGATGAAGTGAATGCCCATCGAAGCCGGGCTTTGTCACCTGAAAATCCGTTCATCCGGGGTACCGCACAGAACCCGGACGTATTCTTCCAAAACCGCGAAGCGGCCAATCCCTTTTACGATAAAGTGCCCGGCATCGTGGAAGAGAAGATGAATCAGTTCGCATCACTGACCGGGAGAAAATATAAATTATTTGATTATTACGGGCATGAAACGCCCGACCGCATCATCATAATTATGGGATCCGGCGGAGGCGCAGTTCAGGAAACCATTGATTACCTGAATGCAAAAGGTGAGAAAACGGGGATGATCAATATTCGCCTGTTCCGTCCCTTTTCTATTCCCCATTTTATCCAGGCATTACCCAAATCCGTTAAAGGCATTGCCGTACTGGACCGCTGCAAAGAGCCGACGAGCATGGCAGAACCCTTATTTATGGATGTGGTGAATGCCCTGAATGAGTCTCAGGAAAATCATCATGCGCATGTTATCGGCGGACGGTACGGATTATCTTCCAAAGAATTCACGCCTGCCATGGTGATGGCTGTTTTCAACGAGCTGAATTCAGATCATCCTAAAACACATTTCACCGTAGGTATTGACGATGATGTTACGCATTTAAGTCTGCCCTACGATAAGAAATTTAACCTGGATGCACAGCATAAATTCCGCGGGTTGTTCTTCGGACTGGGTGCAGACGGTACGGTAAGCGCCAATAAGAATTCCATCAAGATCATCGGGGATAAAACGGATTATTTTGTACAGGGCTATTTTGTATATGATTCCAAAAAGTCCGGTTCGCTGACTGCATCGCATTTGCGTTTCGGGGAAAAGCCCATCCGTTCCACTTACCTGGTGCAGTCGGCTAATTTCGTTGCCTGCCATCATTTTAATTACCTCACCAAATATGATATTTTAAAAGATGCGGAACCCGGCGCCGTGTTTTTACTGAATGCTCCTTATGATAAGGATCAGGTCTGGGGTATGCTTCCAAAAAAAATCCAGGAAGAAATCATTGAAAAGAAGTTGAAGTTCTATACCATAAATGCTTATACCGTGGCGAAAGAAGCTGGTATGGGAAACCGGATCAATACGATCCTGCAGACCTGTTTCTTTGCGATCAGCAATGTATTGCCCAGGGAAGAAGCCATCGCCAAAATCAAGGAAGCGATCTACGATACGTATTGGAAAAAAGGGGATGCCGTTGTACAGAAGAATTATGAAGCCGTGGATCAGACCCTGGAGAATTTATATGAAATAGATTATGCGAAGCTCATCGTGGGAGACCGGGAACTCGATGAAACCGTCCCGAAAAATTCTCCCGATTTTGTAAGGGACGTTCTGGCGAAAATCATTTCCGGAGACGGGGATGATCTTCCGGTAAGCGCCTTACCCGTTGACGGAACCTTTCCTTCAGGCACCACAAAATTTGAAAAGAGAAATATCGCTGATGCGGTACCGGTATGGGATACCAGCCTCTGTACCCAGTGTGGTAAATGTTTCCTGATCTGTCCGCATGCAGCCATCCGTCCGAAAGT
>DHWT01000035.1:2380-10855 GCA_002413325.1 Chitinophagaceae bacterium UBA5175
AAGGAATGGGATAAATCGAAAGAGGCGTACACCCTGCAGGTTTCAACAGAAGACTGCACGGGTTGTACTTTATGTGTTGAATTCTGTCCCATCACCAGTAAAACAGATCCCGGGCACAAGGCCATCAACATGTACGATAAAACGCCGATCCAGGAAAATGAAAAAGAGAACTGGGAATTCTTTTTAACGCTGCCGGAAGTGGATCGTGCCAGGGTAAACCGAAACACCGTAAAAGGATCCCAATTCTTTCAGCCGTTATTTGAATTTTCAGGCGCCTGTGCAGGTTGCGGTGAAACTCCTTACCTGAAACTGCTTACACAGTTATTTGGCGAAAGAATGATTGTTGCCAATGCAACCGGTTGCTCATCCATATTCGGCGGTAACCTGCCAACCACTCCCTGGTCAAAAAACAAGGCGGGCGTGGGTCCAGCCTGGGCAAATTCATTGTTTGAGGACAATGCGGAATTCGGTCTGGGTATTAAGATGGCCAATGAACAAAAAAAATTGACTGCCATTTCTTTATTGAATGAATTCAAACTGGTGGTCGGCGAAGAACTGGCGGATAATATTATCAATGCGCCTGAGCAGACAGAAGCTGAAATTCACGTAAAGCATGAATGGATCAAAGAACTGAAACACCGCCTGGAAGGCGAAAAGTCCATAGCGGCGATGAATCTATATCACCTGGCTGATTTCCTGGCAGAAAAATCCGTCTGGATTGTCGGCGGGGACGGCTGGGCCTATGATATTGGTTATGGTGGACTGGATCATGTATTATCTACCGGTGAAAATGTGAATATCATGGTATTGGATACAGAAGTGTATTCCAACACCGGCGGACAAAAATCAAAATCAACCCCATTGGGTTCCAGTGCCAAGTTTTCTGTGAATGGGAAAACGACAGGTAAAAAGGACCTGGCCCTGCAGGCCATTGCACATGGCACAGCCTATGTGGCGCAAATCGCTATGGGCGGAAATGATGCACATACGGTAAGAACCATACTCGAAGCGGAAGCCTATCCGGGACCTTCTTTAATCATTGCATACAGTCAGTGTATTGCGCACGGTATTGATATGTCTCATGGTGCGGAAGAACAGGATTTCGCCGTGAAATCCGGATACTGGCCCCTGTTTCATTATAATCCTTTAAAAGAAAAAGGCCAGCGTTTTGTGGTTGATTCGAAAGAGCCCAGTATGCCATTGGGCGAATTCATGTATCATGAAAACCGGTTCAAAGTAATTAAAGCCAAAGACCCTGCATTGGCAGAACGTTTTTTACATCAGGCAGAAGATGCCAGGCAATCCAAGTGGGAGCGTCTGGCTACGCTGAAGGGCCTTTGATGATTGTTTGTTTGTTAGGTGATAAAGGGGAATCCATGAGCAGGGTTCCCTTTTTTATGGTAAGGGATTGCCCGTCAAAGGGTCGATAACTGCTTTTACTTCTGCAACCGTATTTATGGGAAACCTGCCCAGCCTGGCATGTTCCCGGACCACTTCTTCGTTTTCTGCTATATGGATGCAGTAGATTTTATCGTCTGTAACAAATGATTGTATCCAGTGATAGGGTTTGCCTAGCTGGCTGACAACTTCACATGAAGTCTGGGAAATGGACTGAAGCTCTTCGGGGGAAAGATTCCCCGCGCCCGGCAGGTTTCTTTCAATAACAAATTTCTTCATACAAATATATTTTCCGGGATGAATAATGAATACAAAATTGAAGAAATTGATATTGCCGGATGGCAGGGTTATTCCCTATTTATGCCGGAAGACTCCCTATTTTAAGATTGCCAGTCTTTTGGCTTCCTGAACAGCCTTGGCGCGGGTGTTCACCTCGAGCTTGAACATAATTGATGAAATATGATGGTCAACTGTTTTTGCAGATATAAAAAGCCTGGCGCCAATTTCTTTATTCTGCAGGCCTTCTTTTAATACCTGCAAAACTTCCAATTCCCGTTCGGTCAGTAATGCGGTATTGGATTGTGTGGTTTTTCTGATACCCCGTGGAATACTTTTTATGCCGGATGATCTCATGTCCGATTTCAATTTATCATACACAGCCTGGGCGCCAAGCCCCTGAATGACTGTAAGTGCTTTTCTTTTCTGTTCTTCCGGGCCTTGAAATAAAACAAGGGCATGTTCATAGAGAGAACCTGTTTTTTCCCAAAACCGCACTTCTTCCTCTGCCAGGTCTTTATGATTCCCTTTCGGATCTTCATAACTTTCTCCAACCAGCAGATGTTCTTTTCCTGCCTTCCCCAGCCAAAAATAGAACCTGCTTATTCTGGAAAATTTTCCCAATTCAACCATCCTGTTTATCCTCTGGGAAAGCACTTCTTCTTCTATAACGCTTTTCCCGGTTAACCATTCATATTCCAGCAGGGCCAGGATGGCTGGAATAATTCTATACAATTCTGTGGTTTCAAATGACAGCGATTTTGCTTCCATTAATACCGAAAGAGCATCCGGATCACCTCTTCGCATCTTTATGGTGGCCATGACCACGAGTGCACCGATTTTTGTTGGAGGAGACAGGTTTTCTATTTTTAAAAGCGTGCATGCGATATCGTAGGCATCTTTCCAAAGACCTGTTTCCAGGTTAAGCCTGGCTTTCCAGGATAGCAAATAAAATTTCTGGGAGTCAAGGTCCCTTTCTTCGCAATAATTTATACCCTTGTCCAGGTTTATTTTTGCAAATGCATAATCTTTCAGTGTAACACCGTTATTACCCAGGCTGCTGTAGGCTTGTGCCACATGTTCGTGAAAGGAATTTTTTAATGCAATGGCCAGGCTTTGCTGCAATAAGGCGGTACCTTTTGCATAAGATGAAGGAAGGAGCATTAAGGATGTGCCCATGCCATTCAGTGCATGTGCAATGGTCTCTTCATCATTCACTTCACGCGCGATCGCAATAGCCTTCTCTCCCCAGGAAATGCATTCTTCAGTTTGTTCAGACTTCATTTTTAGCTGGGACATATTGCTGTATGCCATCGCCTTTGCTTTTGAAGCGGGTTGTTTGTCCAAAACTTCTATGGCCTGCCAGCCGAAACTTTCAGCCTGCTTCTGGTTGCCATCCAGCCACCAGAGACGGGATAAAAACCGCATGCAATTGCCCATCTTCTCCAGATTATTTTCCTTCTTCCGGAGTTCCAGCGATTTTCCCATAAATATGATGGCTTCCCGGTGCTGGTTTATCAGGTAACATTCATACGCATAGGCTTCATAAAACCGGTTCAGAATATCCTTATCATTTCCCTGGTAGTATTCAATGGCGGATAAATATAACCTGGCTGCTTCAATATGGGCTCCAACGGATGCAGCATGCCCGGCTGCAAGCGGGGCATATTTTGTTACGAGTTCATAATCATTGGCATTCTTCGCATGATGAATAATTTGTTCTGTTTTATTGTTCAGTTCAAAACTTTGAAGAAAAAGATTGAGTATTTTTTTGTTCAGGGCAACTCTTTTCAGGGGTGATAAGGAGGTTTCGATCGTTCTCCTGTATAATTCATGCTTAAAAGAAAGCAGTCCTTCTTTCAGAATAAGAATCTTTGTATCCAGGGACTGTTCAATGACCGCAGTATAAAAGGACTCCATTTTGTCGAGAAATGTAATCTCTAACCCGGTAGGAAGTACTGACAATATTTCCCACAGATGCCTTGATTTTTCATCCTGCCGGTTAAATACGGATAAGATGGAGTCCCTGATATTTTCCGGTACGCCCGGGCTGTAACTGGCCAGTATTTCATTTACATAGAAAGGGTTTCCACCGGAAATGCTGTATACATCTTCCCCGTTATACCCTCTTTGCCGGGCCAATACCTCAACCGCCTCTCTTGAAAAGGGAAGCAGCTGTATCCGCGTAAATGAATCCGGGTTCAATTGTCCCAGTACATTTCTCAGGGGGTGTCGGGAGTGAATTTCATCATCCCGGTATGTAAGAATAAAAAGACATCGCAGCTGGGTGATTCGTCTTGCAAGGAACTTTATAAAATCGAGGGTCGCTTCATCTGCCCAGTGTATATCTTCAAATACAATCAGGCTTACCTCTTTTTGGTTTTTTAACTCATGAAAGAAACCGGCAAAAAAAGCAGACCGGTCCTCCATATCAATATTTTTTTCAACGGGAGAATTCCGTATCTGCAGGAGGATATCGTACAGGGGGGCCAGCGGGCGGGGAGTGAACAATGCATCACAGGTTCCCTGGTATATATTACACCGGGATCCGGTTTCATTACAAAATGACTTTATCAGGGAAGTTTTACCGATACCCGCTTCCCCGCTGACAAAAATGCAATGCCCCTCACCCTTTAAAACATGCTGAAATTCAGTATGCAGCATGTTTAAAATCCCGTTTCTTTCGATCAGCTCCATATTTCCTGCTGATAAATTTGGGAGTCAGCTAAACTAATATAGGGAAAAATCCTTAGATCCTGTAAGCGTATTAAGACTTGTTTTGTAAAGGAATTCTATTACAGCATCATTAAACCAGTTAATCATGAAGGTTTCTTTTTATCTAAGCGTATTCATTGCCGCCAGCCTGATTTCATCCCGGCTGCCTGCCCAGTCCGCTCCGGCTGTTCAGGCAACGGAATATCTTTTTATAGATGTGCATCACCTGGGGGCTGGTAAAGTAAAATATGAAGGGGTTGCAGAGGCGCATGCTAAGGATCTGGCGGTGGAGAAAAAATATGGCGTGCACTTCATTAAGTATTGGGTTGATGAAAAGAACGGCAACGTGTATTGCCTTTCTTCCTCCCCCGACACACAATCAATCCGTAAAACACATGCAGAGGCGCATGGATTGTTGCCTGATCAGATCTATCTCGTAACGGAAGGGAGCGAAGCAATGACAACGGGTGGGAATCCCTTTTTCCTGGACATACATGAACTGGGTCCAGGCAAAGTAACAGCCAAAGATGTTGCAGGCGCACATCAAAAAGATCTGGCTGTTGAAAAAAAATACGGAGTCAATTTTATCAATTACTGGGTGAATGAAAAGGAGGGTGTGGTCATGTGCCTTTCCCAGGCGGCGGATTCAAATGAAGTCATTAAAACCCATGCAGAAGCACATGGTTTAATTCCAAAATACGTAATGGAAGTTAAAGAGGGAGAATAACCGGATACGGGTCATTTTTTTACCTCATAATAAGGGATCTCGTCGTGGGATGTTTTTTCTTTCTGGTACCAGTAAGCCTGTGTTACCACATGTCCGTCAGGCGTATGCAGCAGTCTCCCGAAAATCGCATTGATGGGATTGAACATCAGGTCGGTTACACCCACTGTGAATGTTGCGGGCGGCGGTGGCGGAGGCGGGGGTGCGGTTTCTCCTTCTGCCAGGGGTTTTGCAGGTGCTGCTTTTGGAGGGGGTGTTGCTGCGATTTCAACCCGGAATTTATTGAACTCCAGTAAATGCTGAAGAAAGGAAGCCCGGTCCCGGGTTACATTTTTATCAGCAACGGCGCATCTGACACCGTTCAATTCCTCGCTGGTATGATTTTGATTGATGGCCATATTAAAGAATTAAAATCCGGTACTCAGGGAAAAAATATATTCATACACATAACTCATCAGCCCGGTTAACAGGATCCCGGCAATACAAATATAAAAAGCCAGTCTGGGGGATGGAGGAATCCTTAATTTTTCAATCGGATGTTCATTCGCATCCATAAAGATGGCTTTCACCACTTTCAGATAATAATACAATGAAACAATCATGTTAATTGCTGCTATGATGATGAGCAGGTAATTTCCCTGTCCGGCCCCGGCCATGATCAGGAAGAATTTACCAAAAAACCCGGCGGTGGGCGGAATACCGGCCAATGAAAACAAAGAGATGGCCAGTACCCATGATAGAAACGGGTTGGATTTATAGAATCCTTTATAATCTTCGATATGTTCCTTACCTGTTATTGCGCTGACCAGGCTGATCACACCAAAGGCGCCGAGGTTGGAGAATGTATAGATCAAAACAAAATAAACCACGGATGCGCTTCCTGCATGGGAGGAACCGGTAATGCCGATCAGTATAAAGCCCACCTGTGCGATGGATGAGAAAGCAAGGAATCGTTTTAAATTGCGCTGGCGGATAGCAAACAGGTTTCCGATCACCATGGTAAGCACCGAGAGCACATATAATATATTATACCAGGTGATGGCCAGTGGTTTGAAAACGGTGTACAAAACGGTTACCAGTACAAATAATACCGCGGCTTTTGAAATCACTGAGAAATAAGAAGTAACCGTAACCGGCGATCCCTCATACACGTCGGCTGTCCATAAATGGAAGGGCACGGCTGAAATCTTAAATGAAAATCCGGCGATCAGCAATATGAATGCAAATATTTGTAAGGGACTGCCATTCAGGTGTTGTGAGAGATCCGAAAAGGTCAGCGTGCCGGTTAAGCCATAGACCAGGGAAATACCAAATAATAATAGCCCGGAAGAGAAGGCGGAAGAAATGATGAATTTAAACGCCGCTTCCGAAGATTTTCTTTTTTCCAGGTCGAAATTGGCGAGGGCGGCTAAAGGAATACTCGACAATTCCAGGCCCAGATAAAACATCAGTAAATTGCCGGCGGAGATCATATAGAACATGCCCAGCAGGGTAGATAAGAGGAGCATGTAGAATTCCAGTACATGCTTATGGTTCTTCAGCCAGGAATAAGATTGCAGGGCAATAATATAAGTGCCGAGACTGAGTATGTTTTTTTCTGTAACGATGAGCTGATTGGTTTTGAACATCTCATTGAACAGGATTCCATCCCGGTTCCCGAAAAGCCCGGCAACAAAATTGGCCAGCAATAATACATTCACCAGGTTCAGGATGTTTTCATTATTCCATTCTTTACTTCCCACTTTTATAAAGAGCAGGATGAATAAGATGGCAATGACCGCCCATTCCTGTTTCATCAATATTAAAAAATCAAGTCCCATAATTTAGGTTCATTTAAGCGACACGGCTTTTCCCACCTGTTGCATGATGAATTCTGTACCCGGCGTGATTAACTGATACAACCAGAACGGCGCAATACCAATCGCTACAATGCCGATAATCAACAGGCCGGCCGCCAGTCGTTCATTCCAGGTAGCGTCTGTTAATTGGTTATATTGATTGTTGGCAACTACTCCCATGAGGGACCTGCCGGCAGCCCGTAAAATATATACGGCCGTGACCACAATGGATGCACAGGACAGGATGGTGGCCAGCCGGTACCATTTATCCGGATTTTGCCAGCTGCCCATAAACACGGTCATTTCTGCCACAAACCCGCTGAAGCCGGGCAGGCCCAGTGAACACAGACCCGCGATCACAAATACGGTGGAGATGAAAGGAATTACTTTTAGTAGTCCGCCTAATTGTTCTACCATCCGGGTATGTGTCCGGCTGTATATCATGCCGATGGCAGCGAAGAAAAGGGCCGTCATCAATCCATGGGATACCATTTGCATCACGGCGCCGGTGATGGATGTCTGCGTCAGCATACCAATGCCCAGTAAAACAAATCCGCAATGACTCACGGATGAATATGCGTTGATGTATTTCAGGTCTTTCTGCATCATCGTGGCGAAGGCACCATAGATGATGGCGATGGTGGCCAATAAAATAATAACGGGGGCATAGTGGTGTGCTGCGTCCGGCATTAAATAAGTTGCTACGCGCAGGCAGCCATAGCCGCCGAGTTTCATGGAAATGCCGGCCAGGAACATGGAAGCGGCTGTCGGGGCCGATGAGTGTCCGTCGGGCACCCAGGTATGAAAGGGGAATAAGGCGGTAAAGATGCCGAAGCCGATAAATGCAAAGGGGAAAAATAAATTTTGTACGGCAGTATCAATATGCATCCGGGATATCTCCACCAGGTCGAAGCTATGTGCACCATCCAGGTTGGTGTTGTAATATAATCCCAGCAGGCCCACCAGAACCAATGAAGATCCCGCCATTAACATCAGGGCGAGTTTCATGGCGCTGTATTCTTTTTTACCACTGCCCCAGATACCGATTAACAGGAATTTGGGTATGACGGCAACTTCTAAAAAGAAAAACAGGGTAAAAATGTCTAAAGAAATGAAATACCCATAGGCGCCCACACTTAAAAACAAAAGCAGGAAAAAGAATTCCTTGTTTAATGTTTCCTGGGTCCAGGATACCAGTACACCTGCGATTACAACAAACGCAGTTAATAAGATCATGGCAACTGAAATCCCGTCCACGCCGATATGATAATGAATTTTCAGGGGTGCAAACCAGGTGTAATTGAAGTCAAATAAAAACTGGGAGTTGTTTCCTGCCGCGCGTTCCTTCCAGTAAACCCATAAAAGGCCCAGCGCCGATAAAAACTGGGCAGAAGCCCCGATCAGCGAAACCGTTCTTACCTGCTTTAATCCTTTGCAGAATAAAACAGCCATTGCCGTGACCAAAGGAAGTATGATGAGTAAGGAGAGGTTCATTATGAGTTATGAGTTATGAATGATGAGTTA
>DHWT01000035.1:11106-12632 GCA_002413325.1 Chitinophagaceae bacterium UBA5175
ATGAGTTATGAATGATGAGTTATGGGTTATGGGTGTTTTGTTTAGTGGTTAGAATGGAACTCTTTATTATTTTTAACAACTCGGCGGCATCTTTACTGACATTTAAAAAATCTGCTGATTCTATAAAATCAGTTTCCTTTAATAATTCGAGCCAGTATAATGTCTCATCGCACTCCTTTTGAGCAATGGCGAGTTTATGTACGAAATCGCTTTTACTCTCTGCATTTTGCGCCTCCCTTACCATTGCTCCGATTGAAGTACCGCTCCTCAATAATTGTTTGCTTAGCACAAATTCTTTTTTAGATTCTACTAATATTTTATACATCCGGATAACTGTAACTGCAAAATTGAAGCTCTTATCTTTTAATATATTTTTACGTTCATTCATCATTCATCATTCATCATTCATCATTCATAACTCAATTCAACAGGTAAATAAAAACCACCGCCAGCCCGATTATTCCGGCAAAGAAATACAGGGCGTAGTTTTGAACTTTACCCGACTGGAATCCTCTGATGAATTCTGAAATCCTGCCGGTAATGTTGGCCAGGAGATTCATGAAACCATCCACGATATTTTTGTCAATCCAGGCAGCCGGCCGGCCAATCCCGTTAAAAATGATTTTTTTCGTTATGAACAGATACACTTCATCTATATAAAACTTTTTATAAGCTGTTCTGTAAAATCCGCCCAATAAAGAAGCAATGGTACGCGGAAGGGTGTTTTCGCTTTTGTATAATAAGGTGGCCATTCCGATTCCTCCCAACGCCAGCAAAACGGGCAGGGCGGAAAAACCTGGTTCAATATGGGTTTCCAATGCGGCCCCGTCGCTGGTGACCCATTTTGAAATGGGTACAAAGCCTGCGAGCAGTGAGCAGATTCCCAGAATGACCAGGGGTATTTTCATGGACAAGGTGCCTTCTCCATGATGCGTTTCCTGAACAGTAGTATTCCTGCTCCAGAAAATGGAGTAATACAGGCGGAACATATAAAAGGCCGTTAATCCTGTAGTCAACAGGGCAACCGTGTACACCAGCCTGTTCGAATGGTAAGCCGCTGTCAGAATGTCTTCTTTGCTGAAGAAACCCGAGAAAGGAGGAATACCGGCAATCGCCAGGCAGGCAATTAAAAATACGATGTGCGTTACGGGCATCAATTTCCTGAGTCCGCCCATATCCCTCATGTCGTTACTGTGAACCAGATGGATCACAGCCCCTGCTCCGAGAAACAGGGAAGATTTGAAAAAAGCATGTGTGAACAAATGAAACATGGAACCGGTAAACCCCAGTCCGTTCTCTCCGCCGTATTTTGAAACGCCCAGCGCGAACATCATATACCCGATCTGCGACATGGTGGAAAAGGCCAGCACTCTTTTAATATCTGTTTGTGTGCAGGCAATGATGGCAGCCAGTATGGCGGAGAAGGCACCGGTATAGGTTACAACCTCTAAAGCAGCAGGATCCATGGTAAAAACCGGGAATAACCGGGCCACTAAGAATACGCCGGCAACGACCATCGTTGCAGC
>DHWT01000035.1:12920-15954 GCA_002413325.1 Chitinophagaceae bacterium UBA5175
CTTCCATGGCATCGGGCAGCCAGATATGTAAGGGGAACATGGCTGATTTGCCCGCCCCGCCGATGAATACCAATACCAATCCCCAGGTTAACAGGGAGGCGCCCATGAAGGATGCTGAGGTGATAGCTAAAAATTCGGGCGACTGAACTGAAGTCAGCCTTTCGATCAATACGCCAAAATCCAGGGTGCCGCTGTAAAAGGCCAGTATCAGGATTCCAATCAAAAACCCAAGATCGGCGAAGCGAGTAACGATAAATGCTTTTTTTGAAGCGGCTACTGCGGAAGGTTTTTCAAAATAATACCCGATCAGCAGGTAAGAAGAAACACCCACCAGTTCCCAGAACATGTAGATCTGGAATAGGTTGACTGATAAAACCAGGCCCAGCATGGAAAAGGTGAACAGGGAAAGGAATGCATAATAGGTTGCGAATCGTTCTTCCCCTTTCATATAACCGAGACTGAAAATATGTACCATTAACGAAACAAAACTGACTACAACAATCATCATCACGGATATGGGATCCAGTATGATCCCCATATCGATTGAAACGTTGGGCGAGAACTGGAGCCAGGTATATTTCAAGGCAATGATTTTCTGATACACGCCATTCACGGATCCGTCAATAAAAAAATAATGATAAGCTGTATAAAGAGACAGGATGGCGGAAGCCAGTAAAGAGACTGTTCCAATGGCTCCTGAAGAGTTTTTAAAATATTTTCTGCCAAACAATCCCAACAGGACAAAAGTGACCAGGGGCAGGAGCGGAATGCATGCTATGTAAGAATAAGGGTCCATATCTGATTTTACATGTTCTTAAACTAATATTTCATTTCGCCTGCGTCTTCCACGTCAATAGACTGGTGACTTCTGTATAAATTAATGATAATGGCTATTGCAACGGCAGCTTCAGCCGCAGCAATGGTTACCACGAAAATGGTAAAGAACACGCCGTCTAATTTACCCGGGTACAAATATTTATTGAATGCCACAAAATTGATGTTGACGCTGTTCAGGATTAATTCAACGGCCATCAGCATGGTAATCATATTGCGGCGCGTGAACAAACCATACATGCCAATGAAAAACAGGGCCGTGCTTACAAAAAGAATATGTGTTATGGTAATTTCGTTCATTCTAAAATATTTCGCTTTCGTTCATTCCCCATCCAATGTTTATGATTCCGTTATCGCTTCCGCGGGTTTGCTCTTCATGGCAATAACGATACAACCGATCATGGCAGCAAGTAATAAAATGCTCACCACTTCGAATGGCAGAACATATCCATGTTCTTTAGTGCTTAACATTTGTGTGCCTATATCTGAAACTTTTACCTGGAAAGTCCCCGGGGAGCTTTCGGCAAACCTGTTGGTACGGATCAGGTTATAAGTAAATGCAAATCCGAATAATACGGATAAAGCGGAAAAAACGGACCGGTTCCTGAGCGGTTTGGGCATTTCATCGCCCGACTTTTGCGTAAGAAAGATCGAGAAGATGATGAGCACCACGATCCCCCCCACATATATGATAATTTGTACCGCTGCAATAAACTCAACTTCCATCCAGAAATATAAAGCGGCGATACCGACTAATGAAAGCAGTAAGAAAATGGCGGCACGGAAAATCTTCCGGGTGGTTACCGCCAGGATACCTGCTCCCAGGATCAAAGCAGATATAATATAAAATATGATTACAGACGCATTCATTATTCTACTCCCTCCCTGAGTTTTGATCCGTCCCTGTTTAATTTCTTTGTGAGTTTACTCCTGTCATAAACACTATGCTCAAAGGTCTGTGCCATTTTAATGGCATCCGTGGGACAGGCTTCTATGCATAAATTGCACATCGTACATAATTCCAGGTGGTAAACAAATGTATCAATGGCTTTTTTCTTTTTCCCTTCCGGTGAAACGTCAAATTTGTTGATGATCTTAATGGTTCCGTTGGGACAGGCTATTTCACAGGCCGAGCATCCGGTGCAGGCATGTTCATTGTTTTCATCGTGTTTCAGAACAACTTCCCCGCGGAAACGTTCCGCCAGTTTCAGCGTGTCGCGGTTATCCGGGTATTGCTCGGTGATAATTTCTTTATGGTGTGTAAAATAGTAACCCGTCATTCTCATGCCTTTCAGCAGGGACCGGACCGCACCGTAAACGTCTTTTATATAATCTGTTAAAAACATAAGCCTGGTTAAAAATGCCATCCCATGATGGCCACAATGGTCATCAGTAATAAATTAAACATGCTGATGGGTAATAAATATTTCCACTCCAGATTCAATAACTGGTCAATTCTCAGTCTTGGGAACGTCCACCTGAACCACATAATCAGGAAAATCAGTCCGATGGTTTTACCGAAAAACCAGACAGATGATGGGATATAGTCCATGATATGATTGAATCCCTGCCAGTTATTTATATGCAACGGCATCCATCCGCCGAAGAATAAAGTGGCGCCGATGGCACACACGATAAATATGTTGATGTATTCTGCAAGAAAGAACAGGGCAAACCGCATTCCTGAATATTCGGTATGAAAACCGGCTGTCAGTTCGCTTTCCGCTTCTGCCATGTCGAAGGGCGCGCGGTTGGTTTCTGCAGTAACGGCGATGATAAAAATCACGAACGAGATAAGGGCGGGAATATGCGCTTTAAATATCCACCAGCCGTTTTGCTGCGAAAGGATAATATCCTTAATGCTCAGGCTTCCGGTCATCACTACGATGGATAACACGGAAAGCCCTGCGGATAATTCATAGCTGACTATTTGCGCACCGCTTCTCATGGCGCCCAGCAGCGAATATTTATTATTGCTGGCCCATCCGGCCATAAAAATCCCGATAACGGAAAGGGAGGAAATGGCTGAAAGGTATAACACGCCGATATTGATATCCCATATCTGGAAATTCTTTGCAAAAGCGATGGGTGCAAGAATCAGCATGGCAACGATCATGACAACAAAGGGAGCGAGGTTAAAGATAAAATGATCCGCACCATCAGGCACCAATCCTTCTTTCATGATCAGCTTCAGGGTGTC
>DHWT01000035.1:16215-20229 GCA_002413325.1 Chitinophagaceae bacterium UBA5175
GCAGTTGTCTGGAAGATCCCTTTTGGCCCCAGCCGGTTCGGGCCCAGGCGGATTTGCATAACGGCCGCCACTTTGCGTTCCATCCAGACCAGGCTCAGTCCCAGCAGGGCGAATAATGCAATGGCGGCAATACCTACCAGTACAAATTCGGTAAGCATGGCAATAGTCGGACTGAAATGGTTGTTCAGCCATTCATGAATCATACCCGTAATGCCTTCTAAACTAAACATGCATTTATTATTTACCTGTCAATATCCGGTATTACCAAATCCAGTGTTCCCATGGCCGCAACGAGGTCGCCGATCTTCAGGCCTTTAACCATGTGTTCCAAAGCAGAAAGATTGGAAAAACCCGGTGACCGGAATTTGATCCTGTATGGCGTTGTTCCTCCTTCGCTGACAATGTACACGCCCAGTTCTCCCCGTGCCGTCTCCACCCTCTGGTAAAATTCGCCTTTTGGTAATTTCAGCACGGCCTTTGTTTTTGCCTGGAAATCACCTTCAGGAATCTGATCAATCAATTGTTCTATGATACGGATGCTTTGCTGCATTTCTTTCAGCCTTACTAAATAACGCGCAAAGGAATCGCCGGCGGTTTCCGTTATTTCATCAAACTCCACTTTACTGTAAATATCATAGGGGTAAAGTTTCCTGATATCGCAGTGAACGCCGCTGGCTCTTGCAACCGGACCGCTGCATCCGTAGGAAATGGCATCTTCCTTAGATAGTAAACCAACGGATTTCATCCTGTTTTGAAAAATGACATTACCGGTAACCAGTTCATTATATTCCTCAAATTTTGATTTATATAATTGAATAAAACTCTTTACATCTTTTTGGAAATCAGGATGCAGATCGACCATGACCCCGCCCGGCACCATATAATTCATGGTTAACCGGGCGCCGCAGGTTTTCTCCATAATATCGGTGATGGTCTCTCTTTCCCGGAATGCATGGAAGAAGGGAGTGAATGCGCCCAGGTCCATGGCCATGGCACCCCACCATAATTCATGTGAAGCAATCCGGGTAAGTTCATCCATGATCACCCGGATATATTGGGCGCGCTGGGGAATCTCCACCTGCAAACCTTTTTCCACGCAGAGGGCGCAGGCATGGTTATTAATATGGGAGGAGAGATAATCCATCCGGCTGGTTACATAAATGAACTGGCGGTAGGAAAGGCTTTCGCACATTTTTTCGATGGAACGGTGGATATAACCTAAATGGGGTTCCACCTTTTTTATGGTCTCTCCGTTTAAAGTTAAAACCAGGTGCAGCACGCCGTGGGTGGCAGGATGCTGCGGGCCTACATTAATAATCAAATCGCCTTCCGTTGTTGTACCGATTTCCTCGATCATATTCTATAATGATGCACAATGAATGCCTGTCAGCTATTCAATGCTAAAGGTTCTGTGTTTTACAACCTGACCATATTAACCGGGTCTTCGTAATCCTTTCTCAGGGGCCATCCTTCCCAGTCGTCCGGCATGATCAGTCTTCTCAAATCGGGGTGCTGCAGAAATTTCACACCAAACAGGTCATACACTTCCCTTTCCAGCATTTCCGCAGTACGCCAGATATCTGAAACCGTTTCTATTTCGGGATGGCTCCTGTCCAGTTTAACTTTTACTACAATATTATGCCGGTGAAGGGTAGATGAAAAATGATACACCATGGTAAAATGTGTTTTCCAGTCTACGCAGGTCAGGCAAAACAGGTAATCAAAATCCAGGCCCGGTGTTGAACGAAGCTGCTTTACAAATGATTTTAATTCTTCCGGTGCCGTGAAAACATTCAGCCATTCACTTCCTTCTTCAAATGTGATGGCGGGCAGCAGTCCGGTAAACTTCAATTTCAAATCTTCATTCGTCATACGGATCGTTCAGAATATTTTCAGGGGTTTAAAAAAGAAGTTTCTTTGGTTTGCTCCCGGGTCAGGCCTGCTTTTATTTTTCCCTGTAGCGTAATGAGGGCATGCAGTAAAGCCTCCGGCCGGGGCGGGCAACCCGGGATGTATACGTCCACGGGTATTACATGGTCCGCACCTTTCACCACGGAATAGGTATTATAAAAGAAAGGGCCGCCGCTGATAGCGCAGGCACCCATGGCGATCACATATTTCGGATCGGCCATCTGATCGTACAGCCTTCTCAGCACGGGCGCCATTTTATTCACGATGGTCCCGGCAATGATGATCACATCCGCCTGGCGGGGTGTAGCCCGGGCCACTTCGAAACCAAAGCGGGAAAAATCATATTTTGCTGAAGCGACGGACATCATTTCAATGCCACAGCAACTGGTGGCAAAAGTGAGGGGCCACAGGGAATTGGAACGCGCCCAGTTGATCACATCGTCCAGCTTGCTCAGTACGACACCTCCTCCGGGTGTTTCATGGATTTTACCGGGAAATTCTTTTGGTGCATGGCTATTGTCACTTACATCCATTTCAGTGCTCCTTTTTTATGTGCATATAAAAATCCCATAAATAAAATGAACAGGAATATCACGATCTCGACCAGGGCCGGCATGCCTGTTTTCTTAACTACTACCGCCCATGGGTACATGAAAATTAATTCCACATCGAAAATGAGAAAGATCAGCGCAAATAAATAATAGCCCACATTGAACTGGTTCCAGGGAGATCCTGTGGCCGGGATGCCGCACTCATAGGCCTGTCCCTTTTGCGGATTTTTTGATCCTTTTACAAAAATTCTGGAGATGGATATTCCGCCGACCGAAAAAGCGATGGCCGCAAAAACAAGTATTATGAGTGATACTGGCCCCATATAGCGTCTTGAGGATACTAAAGTAGCGAGTAAATTCTGAACAATAAATGATTTTTATCAGGTCTGCTCATTTACCCGATCAGAAACTCCACGTCTGTATGGTTAAGGTAAGATTTTATATCAGAAACTTTCCGGTCCCGGTGTTTTCATAATGTTATTCCGCATACGGGTTTTTGACAGGTCCGGGGCAGATCATCCGGATAATCCGGGTGTCAGATATAAAATGAAAAGCCCCTGTTTTGATACAGGGGCCTTTTCAGCCGGGTTGGCAGGAGGATTATTTTTTAAATTTTTTAACGTGTGAGGACACATAAACTATTTTACCCTTCTTCAGCAGGTTGTCATCCTCATATTC
Source organism: Chitinophagaceae bacterium UBA5175 (assembly GCA_002413325.1). Lineage (GTDB taxonomy): Bacteria > Bacteroidota > Bacteroidia > Chitinophagales > Chitinophagaceae > Puia. Next base: position 19,356 of record DHWT01000035.1, read on the forward strand.
CACAGAATCCATTTTGCCTGTTTTATAAGTATCCACTTCTTTGTACCATACGTTCACCCAGTCTTCATTTTTATCCACGCTGTGGTTGGGCGTCCATGCATAAAAAGTAAGCTCCACTTTGGAAAGGCTGTCCCTGTATTTTGCAGATATCGCTATAAAACTGTCCAGCTTATTATCAAATACATAACCACCGGATAACTCCATCCTTACGGAGTCGCCAAATACATCTCTCATAGATTTCATATCGTTTGTTTCCCAGTACTTGTAACTATTGAGAACAGTAGCCACATCCGTCTCTTTGCCGGGAACGAAATCGGATGAATAGGCAGCTTGGTAAGGCAGGCTCACAGCCGGAGCAGAAGCGGAATCCGTGGTAGCCGCAGGTGTGGTGCCTGAATCGCCTCCTGAGCAGGCAGCAAAGCCGAGAGGAATCAGAAAAAGAACCAGAACTTTTCTCATATGATCTAGTTTTAGGGGTTAAAAAACAAAGGAAACCTGGAGGGTAAACGGGAAGTTTACAGGGTATGAGAAGAAGAACGGAATGCAACTATACGCCCGGTAGCTGTCGTAATTTAAGTATTTGGGACCTTTCATAAAATTTTTCTTTTTAGTTTCAGAAAACCCGGCAACCGGGGCCCGTATTGATATCCGAAGGGGTATGTCAATAGAGAACAAATAATGGTTAAAATAGCGAGGACCTCCTGGGCCGGATATCCTGTACTTTTGAAGAATTTATAAACAGCCGAACCACGATGCAACGAACAACCAGCACTACCCTGAACAACGGAATTCAAATGCCCTTGCTGGGCCTCGGTGTATATGATATGCATCACCAGGCCGCCGAGCAGGCCGTACTGGATGCACTTGAAATCGG
>DHWT01000035.1:20559-26544 GCA_002413325.1 Chitinophagaceae bacterium UBA5175
AGCGGGGTTCCGAGGGAAGATATTTTTCTGACGACCAAACTGGATAATACCGAACACGGGTTTGAAAAAGCTTTAAAGGCTTTTGATAAAAGTCTGAAAACCTTAAAGCAGGATTATGTTGATTTATACCTGATCCACTGGCCTATTCCGGGCCTGAGAAAAGATTCCTGGCTTGCCCTGGAAAAATTATACGGTGAAAAAAGGGTAAAGGCGATCGGGGTGGCCAATTATAACCTGGCTCTGTTGCATGAATTAAAGCAATACGCCACGATCAAACCTGCTGTAAATCAAATTGAATTCTCCCCCTGGTTATTCCAGGAGAAAATTCTGAATTATTGCAAATCCGAACATATCCAGTTGCAGGCTTATTCACCGATTACCCGGGGACTGAAATTCGGCGACCCCCGGCTGGTCGCACTCTGTGAAAAATACCAGAAAACACCTGCGCAGATGGTCTTGCGCTGGCACCTCGAACACGGCATATCTCCGATACCCAAGTCGGTCAAAAGAGAAAGGCTGGTGGAGAATTTCGAAGCCGGTCAGTTCAGTATGGAAGCGCAGGATGTTTTAATCATGAATGGATTTCATGAGAATTTCAGAATCTGCGAAGATCCCGGCCAATATCTGTAAAAAATAAATGAAAATTCCGAATGCTGAAAAAACAGGAAGGCGAAACATTTGGTAACCACATTTGGATCCGGTGTTCGTAGTGGATTACCGGACGAAACCGTTTTCATTATGACGGTTTGCGCTGGATGCTTAGGGCCCCGGTGGGACATTTACCAACCTGGGCAATAATTTCTGCTGAAGAGGCCCCCTGCATACGGATCCACGGATGGGCCTGTGTGTTAAAGACACCCGGTAACTGGGTGACACATCTGCCGGAATGCCTGCAGAAATCCGGTTTCCAGAGAACCGTTATCTCATCGTTGCCGTACTTAATTTGTTTTTCCGTTTCGCTGTCGTTATAAGCGAATGTCCTGACTACGATTTCGCCCTGTAGAATTTTCGAAACCGGGCAGGATTTCGCAATATCCGTCAGTTTTTCCCTTTGCTCTGCGGTTACCGGGCTTAAAAATTTTATATCCCGGTCAATAAAGGTCACCGGTTTATCATCCTTATTGTTCCGGAACAGATTGGCCTGCACGGAAATAGCGGCTATATCCCAGCCCTTTCTGTCAATATACATGCGCAGGGTAATCAAAGTGCAGGAAACGACGGATGTCAATAACAAGGTATACGGGTCCGGCCCTTCATCCTGACCTCCGGAGGCCGGGGGTTCGTCGGCAATCAGTTTCCCGTTCCGCCAGGTGATGGTACACTGATATTTTGTAGTTCCGATTTCTCCGGCTACCGGATGTTCCAGTTTGTAAATCATATATAAAATTTCAAAGGTTTATTGCGGAAGGATCCAACAGGATTTTCGGACCCTTTTCCAAATTTATGATCATTTTATTTCAGATCTTAGGGCCCTTTACGGAAGCTATATCCCGGAGATCTTCGCTTAAAGAAAATGAAAAACATGAAACGACTCATACATAAACGAACCCTGTTTTTTTTGCCGGCGATGTTGCTCGCGTTTGCCTGCGTTGCCCAACAGCCCGTTTGGCAATCCGGAAAATTTACTGTTTACCCCGACCGCATCATGCAGCCGCCTTATACGGCAACAGCTATTTCATCAACGGAATTAAGATCTGATTATCAGAGTCCGGCAAATCATTCTATCAGCCCGAAGATCGTCTTCAAATTCAGCATCAATGGGAAAGACAATGAAATGCCATCCGGTATGGATCATCATTTCAACGATCTCTCCACAAGCGGTTCTGCTGAGACGCCGGTGATCGTTTTTGGCAAACAGTATACCGATTCTTCAACCGTTCCGGCGAATACCTTCCTGGCATCCAATACGAAACTTACCATAAGACTGGATATGCGCCGGGTATTGGCGGAACTCAGGGATAAAGGCTATTACACCACATTCAAGGGCGACAGAATTTATAAAGAGGATCTGAAGGCTGTATATGTTGCGGGGAATACCGCGCCGCTGATCTGGGATTTTGATAACCTGGTGAACCATCCGCAACTGCAGCTGAAGGATGCGGACGGGGATGGTATTTATGAGACCACGCTGGCCCTGAATGTTCCGCAGGAGAAACCAAAAACTGCCCCGGAATGGCATTTGTCAAAAGATATTTCTGCGTTCCCGAAATACCGTTCTGAATTCCCGATAGCAGATGCTATTTATAATCTTTCGCTCGAAGAAATGCAGAAAGCCATCGAACCTGACAGTACGTTCAGAACCGGAAAGGAATGGGCCGGCGTGTGGACACGGGATATCAGTTACAGCATCATCTTATCCATGGCTTACCTGCAACCCCGGGTAGCAATGAACAGTTTGTTAAGGAAGGTGAACAAAAAGGGAAGGATCATCCAGGACACAGGCAGCGGGGGCGCTTGGCCGGTATCAACAGACCGGATGATATGGGCCGTGGCTGCTTTTGAATTGTATAATGCCACCGGCGATCAGGCCTGGCTGAAGCGGGCTTATCAGATCATCCGGAATTCCGTTGATGACGACCTGAATAATATTTATGATCCGGTAACCGGTCTGGTTAAAGGGGAATCTTCTTTTCTGGACTGGCGTGAACAGACCTATCCCAAATGGATGCAGCCGGCAGATATCTATAATTCAGAAAACCTGGGGACCAATGCGGTGCACTACCAGGCAAACCGGGTCCTGGCCCGGATGGCGGAATTATTAAATGATCATCCGTCTGCTATCAGATACAATTTTATAGCCGCCCGGATAAAGAAAGGAATCAACACCTGGTTATGGCAACCGGAAAAAGGTTACTACGGTCAGTATTTGTATGGAAGGAATTACAAAATATTATCTCCCCGGTCAGAGGCTCTGGGAGAAGCTTTGACGGTATTGTTCGATATCGCCGATTCTGCAAAGCAGCAGCAGATCATCAGCCGCACGCCGCTGACTCCCTTCGGCATCTCCTGTATTTATCCGCAGATACCGGGCATTCCGCCTTATCATAATGATGCGGTGTGGCCATTTGTGCAAACCTACTGGCTCTGGGCCGCGGCCAAAGCAGGCAATGAAAAAGCAGCGATGGAAAGTATCAGCGCCATTTATCGTCCCGCCGCTCTGTTCCTGACCAACAAAGAAAATTTTGTTGCGGACAACGGCGATTTTATGGGTACGCAGATCAATTCAAGCAATATGCTCTGGAGTCTTTCAGGGAATATCAGTATCATTCACAAACTGATCTTCGGGATACATTTCACCACCGGCGGACTTTCCTTCCAGCCCTTTGTGCCCAAGGCCCTTGCGGGTAAAAGGTCGCTGACCCATTTCACCTACCGGAATGCCAGCCTCGATATAGATATGGAAGGTTACGGGAACCGGGTCCGGTCATTTTATATTGACGGCAGGCGGGTCACGAAGTTTTGGATTCCTTCCTCGTTAACCGGCCGGCATCATATCCGGATCGTACTGGCGGATCATTCGTTTTCAAACAGTCCGGTCCATGAAGTGGAAAATGCATACTCGCCCGCAACACCTGCTGTTACCCGTTCTTCCAATGAATTGTCCTGGCAGCCCGTGGAAAATGCAGAGTACTATGAAGTTTGGAAGAATGGAAGATCCATGGGAAAGACGAACCGGACATCCACAACGATTCGGACGGAAGGATATGCCGAATACCAGGTGGTGGCCGTTGATGAGAAAGGCTTCCGGTCTTTTGCCAGTGAACCCTATGTGGTAAAGGCGGATGGCGTGGAGCAGGTATATGAGGTGGAGAAATATGCCGGGAAATCCGGTCTGGGTTATAAAGGATTCACGGGTGAAGGTTTTGTGGAAATCAGTAAGGGGATCCATGACACGGTCACCATACCGGTCATTGTAACGGAACCAGGACTTTACGTGATGGATCTGCGTTATTCCAATGGGAATGGTCCGGTGAATACGGAAAATAAATCTGCGGTCCGGACGCTAAAAGTTAATGGAAAAATGGCCGGCACGCTGGTGATGCCGCAAAGAGGAACAGGTGAATGGTCCAATTGGGGATATAGTAATCCGGTAACAGTGCGTCTGGATAAAGGCATGAACCAGGTGTCCATCCTCTTTGAGGATTATAATGAGAATATGAACGGGGATATCAACCAGGCCATGCTGGACCAGATGCGGGTGATCAGATTGAATGGAAAGTAATAATTTTGAAAATTAAATTCAGTATATATGGAGGAAATTGAAGTGCCTACGGAACATCTTCATGAGGCTATTGAAGAAAAAACGGAGGAAGCAATTGAAAAAAGTGAAAAAAAGGGCAGCATGGCGATTGCCATTTCAACCGCCCTGATGGCCGTATTTGCGGCGTTGGCCAGCCTGCTGGCCGGCCATCATGCAGATGAAGCCGTCATTGAACAAATCCGGGCATCCGATCAGTGGGCATTCTACCAGGCTAAGGGGATCAAGGACGAAATTTTAACGCTCTCCAACAGTCCGGACAAACAGGCCCGCAGCGCAAAATACAAATCAGAACAGGCCGAAATTCAAAAAGGAGCCAAAGAATCAGAAGCCGCATCACACGCGCATCTGGAACATCATTCCATCCTGGCCCGGGCCGTTACCCTGTTCCAGATTTCGATAGCTATTTCTGCCATTGCCATTCTCACAAAGAAACGGTTTCTTTGGTTTATCAGCCTGGGCATTTCCTGCATTGGGTTATTTTACTTTGTGACGGGTATATTTTGAATGCCGGCTTAAAGAGGGGGTTATACAAGGGAATGATCTCCGGAACTCCGGATTTCAGGACGAAAACATATTTAAAAAATTCTTATAATTATAAGGGTAAAGCCTACTTTTATTCCCCAATCCCACCCGCCCGTTACTCCTGAATCTTCCTGCCCTGTGCATTTTTTTTAATCTTCTAAATAATTATTTATGAAAAAAACGATTGCACTGGCATGTGCCACCATCTTCTTCATGGCCTGTTCGAATCAAAAATCTGAGGATAAATCAGAGACAAAAGTTGATTCGGCAGCCATGGCACCAGCAAAAACCCAGCCCGCTGAATTTGCGGATCCAAAGTATGCCGATATTGGCAGATCAGGCCTTGCCTCCTTATCTGCGGGGAATGTGGATGCCTGGATGGGCAGTTTTGCGGATAATGCTGTTTACGTATGGAATAGCGGAGACAGCCTTGCCGGGAAAGCCGCCATCACAGCCTACTGGAAAAAAAGAAGAGGCGATGTGATTGATTCCATCAGTTTCAGTAATCAAATATGGCTGCCGATCAAAGTGAATCAGCCGCAGAGTGTGGAACAACCCGGTGTATGGTTGCTAGGCTGGTACCTTACATCAGCTAAATACAAAACAGGCAAGAGAATGGCTCAGTGGATTCATACGGACATGCATTTCGATGCCAATGATAAAATTGACCGCGTGATTCAATACCTCGACCGCGTCCCGATCAATGCTGCGGCGAAGAAGTAATCGCAAACAACAGTAAATTATTATAAACGGTATGATGTCATACCGTTTTTTTGTGCCATACCGGATTCATGGTAAATGATCCGTTAAGCCGGTTATGGAAGCTGAATTCGGTCAGCCGGGATTTAACCGGCCTGTATTAACTTTATCAGGGATTTACTTTTCCCGGGTTCATTCATTTAATAAATGAGCTGACAGGCGGGGTTCAACTGAATATTATTTAAGCATAACCATATGAAGAAATTTTTTCTGTCCCTGGCCAGTACGGTCCTGTTCTTTCTAAGTATAACAGTCAGTAAGGGGCAAAAATCCCCTTCTTCCGGAACGGACGGCAAGAAATGGTGGAAGGAGGCGGTTGTTTACCAGATCTATCCGAGGAGTTTTAAGGACAGCGACGGCGACGGGATTGGCGACCTGAAGGGCATTATTTCCAAACTGGATTATATTAAAAGTCTGGGTATTGATGTGGTCTGGCTGAATCC
>DHWT01000035.1:26918-28012 GCA_002413325.1 Chitinophagaceae bacterium UBA5175
CGTGGTATTAAGCTGGTCATGGACCTGGTGGTGAATCACAGCAGTGATGAACACGAATGGTTTAAACAAAGCCGGAGTTCCAGAACCAGCCCCTATCGCAATTATTACCATTGGTGGGACGCGGAAAGGGGTAAGCCGGCGCCGCGATATAGTTTGTTTGATGTGAACCATGATGCCTGGCGTTATGATTCCCTGACCAATGCCTATTACCTCCATTATTTTTCCAGGAAGCAGCCTGACCTGAACTGGGAAAATCCGCAGTTGAGAAAGGAAGTGTATGATATCATGAAGTTCTGGGCGAATAAGGGTATTGACGGATTCCGGCTCGATGCATTCCAGTTTGCAGCAAAGGACACGAGCTTTCCGGCGTTTCCCGCCGGGTATGAAAAAAACTTCCAGCTTTATTATGCCATGGGTCCGCACCTGCACGATTATTTAAAAGAAATGAACCAGGAAGTTTTTAGTAAATATGATGTGATGAGCGTGGCAGAAGGAGCCGGAAATACATTTGAGGACGCACATAAACTGGTGGACCCGGACCGTAAGGAATTGAATATGGCCTATGCTTTTGAAGGCGTGGATATCGCCAGACCGGGGGGATACAGTCTTTTACATTTTAAGGAAGTGTTCAGCCGCTGGGACAGCGCTTTTGCCGACAGGGGCTGGCTCTCCATTTTCCTTGCCAATCATGACCAGGCAAGACTGGTGAGCCGGTTTGGAAATGACAGCCCGGAATTCAGGGACCTTTCCGCCAAAATGCTCGCCACTTTTATTCTGACGATGCGCGGCACGCCTTATTATTATAACGGTGATGAATTGGGAATGACGAATATCCGGTTTAATAAAATATCCGATTACCGGGACATGTCGGTACGCAATGAATACCAGCATCAGAAAAACATACATGCCGATACTCTGAAATTTTTAGAACGCGAAAAATTTGAAAGCAGGGACAACGGACGTACCCCTTTTCAGTGGGATAACACCCTAAATGCCGGCTTCACCACCGGCACGCCCTGGATTCAGGTCAACCCGAATTATACCTATATCAATGCGGGCATGGAAGATCAGGATCCCAACAGTTGCCTGAATTA
>DHWT01000035.1:28278-29077 GCA_002413325.1 Chitinophagaceae bacterium UBA5175
TTCAGGAAGCTGGTTACACTTCGTAAAAACAACCTGACCCTGGTGTATGGAACATACCGGCTGCTCGACAAAGACAATCCAAAAGTATATGCGTATCTGAGGGAAGGAGCAGGTAAAAAGATGCTCATTCTTTTAAATTTTTCATCAGACCGGGCAGAAACCCATATTGGATTTTCACCTGCACACGCAAAGGTTCTCCTGTCTAATTATAAAGAAATGCGGGGCGGGAAAGAAGGGAAATCTCTTATTGAATTAAGACCTTACGAGGCGGTCATCTACCAGCTGCAATAAAAGGATTTATAAAAGGGGGTCTAGGCCATCACCCGGCGCAGGGGGAGTTTATCTTTTTGTTCGATAAATAAGGGCGAATATTCAATAACGGTATCTGAGCTGTCCAGGCCATAGGCTTTCTGGTCGCTTTGTGCAATCCCCTTTATGGAGAAATAAGAATCCAGGATGAAATCTTCCTTCATCGGCAGTTCATTTTCCACAGATAAAAATCTTTCGATAATGACATAAGTGATATCTGCATGGAAATTCTCTTTTGTCATGGACTCATACCTGGAAATGAATTGCAGCTCGCAGTTTTGTACCATCTCCTGCATGACCCGTTTAAAATATTTGTGTATCCGTGGTTGAACCCGGAATCCAAGCCTGAATTCAACACGTATCAGTTTGTCTTTGATGATTTCAACCACATTATATTCCATGGTATAGGGCGCATCCGATATATCAATATGTATGAACCAGTATATATCCGCCCGTTTTGGTTTCTTGTTTAAAATGGAATCGATGATCC
>DHWT01000293.1:0-16949 GCA_002413325.1 Chitinophagaceae bacterium UBA5175
TGCATATCCTCACACCTTTGATCAGTTCAGTGGGCACCGCGGGAATATTTACATTCAGGACCGTATGTTTATCCAGTCTGGTAGCCAGCATTTGCTGTACAACGAGTCGGGCGTATTTACGGGCTCCTGTAAAGTCTGCTTCCACGCTGTGGTCCAGCAAAGAAAATCCGGCGGAAGGGATGCTTTCGATGGCAGCTTCCACGGCGGCAGACATGGTGCCGGAATAAATGACGTTGATGGAATGGTTGGCTCCATGGTTGATCCCGCTGAGACAGATATCCGGTTTGCGGTGCAGGACTTTATCCACGGCCAGTTTTACGCAATCCACCGGTGTACCCGAACACTGCCAGGCTTCGATGCCTTCAAAACTGGTAACGGAATGCAGGCGGAGGGGTAAACCGATGGTAATGGCATGGCCCATACCCGACTGGGGTTTATCCGGTGCAACGACCACTACTTTTCCCAGATCTTTTACAGCTTCCACGAGGTTGAGGATGCCCGGTGCCATGATCCCATCGTCGTTGGTGATCAGGATGACCGGTACATCTTTCTTCTTTGATTTAGACATAGTTATAAAGGGGTTGCGAAAGTACTATTTTTTTCCTGCTTTTAAGTTGTTACGCTACCTTTGCACCCGGCTTAAAATACCCATATGGCAGGACAACTGAAGGAAGTTCGTAACCGGATCAAATCCATCCAGAGCACGCAGCAGATTACCAAGGCTATGAAGATGATCAGCGCCACCAAACTGCGCAAAGCCCAGGAAGCCATTCAGCAAATGCGTCCCTATTCCAAAAAACTGCAGCAGGTGCTTGGCAATATTGTCAGTAATGCAGAGGGTGATATGAGCTCTTCCCTGTCCACGGCAAGACCGGTTGAAAAGGTATTGCTGATCCTGATCACGAGCGACCGGTCATCCTGCGGTGCCTACAATTCCACCCTGATTAAACTGGCAAAAGCCACCATGCAGGGAAAATATCCTGCACAAACGGCCAAGGGCAATACAGTCATCTGGAGCATTGGTAAAAAGGGCTATGAACATTTCCTGAAAAACAACTATAAAGTAAACGGAGAATTCCGCGATATATTTCAAAACCTGCGCTTTGAGTCTGTTCAGCTTTGTGCACAGGCTGCCGTCAAAGCATTTGAAAACCGCGAGTTCGATGCGATCGATATCGTGTACAGTGAATTTAAAAATGCCGCTTCCCAGAATTTCGTGGTAGAACCTTTCCTGCCCATTCCAAAATCGAATAAGACACCCGGCGCCCCTTCCAGCGACTTCATATTTGAGCCTTCCAAAGAAGTGATCCTGGCTGAGCTCATGCCTAAGATCCTCAACACCCAGCTGTTTAAGGCTGTCCTGGATGCCAATGCCTCCGAACACGGTGCCCGGATGACAGCCATGGATAAGGCCACTGAAAATGCCAACGAGATCCTGCGCAGCCTTCGCATTTCATATAACCGCGCCCGCCAGGCAGCCATTACCACCGAACTGACAGAAATTGTTTCCGGGGCTGCAGCACTGCAGGGATAATTCGGAAATCTGAGAATTTCGGAATGTGGGTGAATTGTGGGCATCTCCCGAGGCGTATGATTAGAATTTGATCCCCATTTATATAATTTGCACTGGATCGAACTGGTATTTAATTCTGAATTTCCCTAATTCTCAAATTCCCATATGGAACTTTCTGATTTAATCCCGCACATTGAAGCACTGATTTTCGCCAGTGATAAGCCACTGACGGCCATGGAAATAACCGAACTGCTCAACAATGCATTTGGTTTCATGGACGATAAACTCACCCTTGAACAAATACAAACCGGCATCGAAGGGATCGTGGATAAATACCGTTCTGAATTTTATCCTTTCGAAGTAAGGGAAAGCGGCGGCGGATGGCAGTTCCTTTCCAAAAAAGCGTTCCATAAAACCATTGCCCAGCTAAACGGGGAGAAATTCCTCAAACGCCTTTCCACCGCTGCGCTTGAAACCCTGTCGATCGTGGCATACAAACAACCCATCACCAAAGGAGAAATCGAATCCATCCGGGGCGTAAACAGCGATTATTCCATCCAGAAACTTTTGGAAAAGGAACTCATCGTGATTATGGGCCGTAATGAAGACATGCCGGGCAAACCCCTGATTTATACTACGTCCAAATCCTTCATGGATTATTTTGGCATCAACCAGACGGCCGACCTGCCACGCCTGCGGGAAGTAGTGGGGGAAAGCCTGGAAGAACCATCCCTGATAAATTATACACCCGCAACCATAGAAATTAATACAGCCCTGGTGGTAAGCGAAGAAGGTGAACTGCTGGAGAATAATACGGCATCTGGAGATCCGGGAGAGGAAGACCCGTCTTAAGCCTAAAGCATATTGATTATTTCAATAAAAAGGCCACGGGTCCTGTTCGTTTAAAATCGCGATACCGTATGTATATTCGCGAATATGACTTCATCCCTTTCCCATTCCGAACTCATCTCCATTGCTGAAGAATATGGAACCCCGCTTTACGTTTATCATGCCGAGAAAATAAAAGAGCAATACGGCAAACTGCAAAATGCTTTCGGCCATACCAACACCATTTTTTTCTATGCCTGCAAGGCACTCACCAATGTAAACATCCTCCGGTATATCCGGAACCTGGGTGCCAATGTGGACTGTAGTTCCGTTAACGAAGTGAAACTCGCACTGCACGCCGGATTTCCTGCTTCCCGTATACTCTATACATCCAACGGGATCGACTTTGACGAAATCAAAGAAGCGAAGGAACTTGGCGTATACATCAATATAGACAGTCTTTCCAACCTGGAAAAATTCGGGATGGCTTTCGGTCATTCATACCCGGTAGGTGTACGCCTGCGCCCGAATATCCTGGCAGGCGGTAATATAAAAATTTCCACGGGTCACGATAAAAGCAAATTCGGTATACCGGTAGACCAGGTCGACCGCATCCTGAAGCTGGTGGATGCATACCAGCTGCGCATCAGCGACCTGCATATCCATACCGGCAGTGAAATAAAGGACGTGGATGTTTTCCTGAAGGGGGTGGATGTGTTGTTCGACATCGCACCCCATTTTGAACACCTGGAATTCATTGACCTGGGCGGCGGATTTAAAGTGGCGAGCAAGGCGGGTGAACAGGAAACGGATATTCCACTCCTGGCTGAAAAAGTTGGCCGGGCTTTCGCCAATCATCCCTATAAAAACGGGAAAAAACTTCAGGTCTGGTTTGAACCCGGTAAATTCCTGGTAAGTGCAGCCGGTCATTTTATCACGAAGGTGAATGTGCTGAAAGAAACCAGTGCGGCTGAATTTGTGAGCGTGAACAGCGGTTTCAACCACCTGATACGTCCGATGTTTTATGATGCCTATCATCATATAGAAAATATCAGTAACCCGGAAGGGCCTATGAAAAATTATTCGGTTGTCGGGAATATCTGCGAAACGGACACTTTTGCATGGGACCGGCCACTGAACGAAGTCCGGGAAGGCGATTACCTGGTATTTCGTAATGCCGGCGCCTATGGTTTCGAAATGTCATCCAATTTCAATTCCCGCTTCAAACCGGCCGAAGTGCTGGCGATGGAAGGTAAAACCCACCTGATCCGCCGCAGGGACCAGTTTGATGATTTGTTGCGCAACCAGGTGGAAGTGATTTAAATTTTTATGCTATGCCGATTCGCATGACAGACGATCCGGTGCAGCCGGACGACAACGGGGGTGGTTTTGAGGGCGGAGACCCTGGCCGGGGTGGCGGGGGCGGCGGCGGACTTTTTGGCCTGCTCCCGCTGGTATTCAGCCTGATCCGTGGACCGAAAAGCCTGCTCCTGATCATCGCACTGGGTATTGGCGCTTATTTCTTATTGGGCCGGGGGGGCGGATGCAATGGAGCCGGGATCGTGCAACAGGTTCAGCAGTTGGCAACCGGCGGGATCCTGGATCCCCGGGTGTTTGACAAGGCCAAAGTATATGAATCGCTTTCGGATGATGACACCAGGAATCCGTTGCCAGAATCCGCCAACCTGCAGAAATATGCGCCGCCAGTAGGCGACCAGGGAAAACAGGGCAGTTGCGTGGCATGGAGCAGCGCCTATGGAGCGCGTACCATCCTGGAATCTGCCAGAACAGGGTCAGATCCGAATGCTTTAAAATTCAGTCCCGCTTTTTTATATAACCAGATCAGCCTGGATGGTTGCGAGGGATCGTATATTAACCGGGCCATGGATTTCATGAGCCAGAAAGGTTCGGTTCCCTACGAAGCATTCCCTTATACCGACCAGGACTGCAAAAGGCAGCCTGATCCCCAATTACTGGATCAGGCCAGGCAATTCCGTATGCGCGGGGCGAACCGGCTAACCGTGGGCGAAAGAACGGACCAGATAGATCTGCGCGCAATAAAAGAAAATCTTTCCCAGGGAGCCCCGGTTGTTATTGGCATGATGGTGGGCGGATCCTATATGCAGCCCATGATGGGACAGGATGTCTGGAACCCCACGCAGGACGATGCGAGCATGATGGGATTTGGAGGCCATGCCCAGTGCGTGGTTGGATATGATGACACAAAATACGGGGGCGCATTCCTGCTCATGAACAGCTGGGGACCGCAATGGGGCAATAACGGGTTTGCCTGGGTCAGGTATAAACATTTTAAGTATTTTGTGAGGGAAGCCTACGGACTGGAAGCCATGCCGGCCGTGGGGGAGGCAGCGAATAAACCTTTTGAATGCGAAGTGGGCCTGGTGCAGGTAAAATCTGATGGGAAGAAAATGGTGGCCGGGGATTATATCCCTTTAAAAAGAACGGCAGAAAACATTTTTGAAACGATGGGCATCGTAAAACGGGGTACCCGGTTCAAAATGGAAATTCGCAACCAGTCGGAGTGTTATATTTATGTATTCGGAAGGGAAACCGACGGTAGCAGTTATACGCTGTTTCCTTATCCCCGGGCTGACGATCCCACTAAATCAAAATATTCTCCTTTCTGCGGCATCACCGGGTACCGTTTGTTTCCTAAGGATAAAAGTATGGAGCCGGACAGTATCGGCACGAAGGACCTGATGGCCGTGGTGGTGAGTAAGGACAGCCTGAACTGGAGCGCGCTCAATGATAAGATCAACCGGAACAAAACAGGGGATTATGCAGCCGGAATCCGGTCGGCCCTGGGTGTAAGCACGCAATTTATCCAGGCCGATGTTTCCCAAAAAGGGAATATTCATTTCAGGGGAGGCGGGAACAGTAACAGGCTGGTGGTCTGTATCGTGGAGGTAAATAAATAAAAAAGACAGCCACCTTCCGGTGGCCGTCCAAATCTGTTTTTAAAGAGTCATCAAAATTTAGTTTTCCGTCAAGAAAAGGTACAGATTTTAGTGGTTTTCAATACTGGATCTTCTTAGTGTTTTCAGCAGGATAAGGAGGGTTCAGGGGTCGTCAACATTTTTTTCAAGGTATTGGATCTCGAATTCACAGGTTAAATATTTTGAAAGCTTTCGGTTCTCATTGGATTCGTTCGGTTTTCATCGGGATGGTTCCATTCGGGTTTTCTTCGGATACTTTCGGTTTTCATCGGATTGGCGCGTCAACAATACAAAGATGCAAAGCCTTTCACGCTTCCCATAAGTTATTCGACCGGGGCGGTAAAACCTTCGATTTTCGGGGCAAAAAGGACGATAAACGAATTTTATGGGGCAGGAACTAGGTATAAGCACTTATGGCATAAGCCATAAGGCCGCTCGTAGCATATACCGGGTCTTACACGTTCCGTGATAGAAAAATGTACTTAATTAAAATATGCATATGAAGAAGTTATTCTTAGCCTGGTTTTTATTGATCAGCATGTTTTTCTTAAATGCACAAAATGAGCGCAACGACACTTTGTTATACAATCCGCATGATTTTTTTTTACAGGGCTTTAATCCAAATCCCGGCAATGCCTACCGTTCTGCAAATGGAACTCCGGGGCCTATGTATTGGCAAAACAGTGCCAGTTACCTGATACATGCCATTCTAAGTGAAAAAGATACAAGCATTACGGGAGATGTCATGATCTCATATACCAATAATAGTCCAGACAAACTGGATTACCTGTGGCTGCAACTGGATCAAAACCTGTTTAATCCGGCTTCGAGAGGCGCGGCAGCAATTCCTGCTTCAGGAGACCAGATGGGTGTACTGGGTTTTGACCGGGGCGGTTATCATATTGCCCGCATAACGGTAACTTATGGCGGGAAAACATACAACGTGCAACCGCTGATCTCAGATACCCGGATGCAAATTCGATTAAACAGCGCCTTACTTCCCAAAGGGGATCATTTGGTTATTAAAATAAATTACAGTTTTTCAATTCCTGCTTATGGCGCTGACCGCATGGGCAGATTATATACTAAAAAGGGCGTTGTTTATACCATAGCGCAATGGTATCCGCGCATGTGTGTGTATGATGATGTGGAAGGCTGGAATACGCTTCCATATATGGGCCTGGGCGAGTTTTATTGTGATTACGGCAATTTCGATTACTACATCACGGCACCTTCAGAAATGATTGTTTACGGTTCAGGAGATCTGCAAAATACTACAGAGGTCTTAACAACCGGAGAAATAAGAAGGCTGGAAAAAGCAGCAGGAAGCGATAAAACCGTTTCAATCATCAACGTGGATGAAATTGGAAAACCCTCCATGCGCCCGGCCGGCAAAGGAAATCTAACCTGGCATTTTACCATGAAGAACACCCGGGATGTTGCCTGGGCGGCATCAAAGGCCCTGGTATGGGATGCCGCAAAAGTAAACCTCCCCTCCGGCCGCCATGTGGTGGCCATGTCTGCGTATCCGCCGGAAAGCCAGGGAGATACCGCCTGGTCCAGGGCCACGGAATATTTAAAATACAGTATTGAAATTTATTCAAAAAACTTTTTTGAATATCCCTGGAACAAGGCTGTTAATATAGGCTCGAATATCACCGGCATGGAATATCCCGGAATGATTTTTAATGATTACAAAAGTACGAAGGCCCCTTTGTGGTTTGTGATTGCGCATGAGATCGGGCACAACTGGTACCCCATGATTGTGGGCTCCAACGAAAGAAAATACATGTGGCAGGATGAAGGCTTTAATTCCTATATAAATTATTACGCCAACGAGATCTTCAATAAGGGTGAATATGCAAATGACCCGTCATTATTTAATAAGGATCATTTTGCTTACCTCGACCTGAAATCCCTGCCGGCGCTCCGGGATCCTTTAATGACTGTTTCTGAAGCAATGGATATTGGCCAGCATTACCAGTACTATGGTAAAACAGCCTACGGACTCAAATTGCTTCGCGATGTGGTGGTTGGAAAAGACCGGTTTGATTATGCTTTCAGAAAATATACAGAGTCCTGGGCGTATAAGCACCCCACTCCTTACGACTTCTTTCATTGCATAAACAATGCAGCAGGTGAGGACTTAAACTGGTTTTGGAAAGAATGGTTTTTTACAACCTGGACCCTGGACCAGGCGCTGACGGATGTAAAATATGTTGAAAATGATCCATCCAAAGGGGCATTGATTACGATTGAAAACAAGGGCAAAATGATCATGCCGGTGATTTTAAAAATTGTTCAGCTTAACGGGAGGTCAGAGAACATTCAACTTCCGGTTGAAATCTGGCAACGAGGCGGTATCTGGACAGTAAAATATACTTCTGTAGTTAAAATAGAAAAAGTCATCCTTGATCCTGATCATGTGCTGCCTGATATAGACAGGAAAAATAATGAGTGGAACGGGGGTAAATAAGGTGGTTCAGTTTGGGATGAAAGTATTTTATGTCATAGGCTTTCAGTCGTAAGCCTCTCAAACGATATTCAGCCTGCGGAATACATCTGCCTTATTGGCCTTGCTGACGGGGATCTCATTGCCTTTTATAAAAAGCAGGTTTTCCCGCATATCGTCGATTTTATGGAGGTTGACGATATAGGAACGGTGCACTTTGAGAAAATGCTGTTTACTGACTTTCTCTTCGAGGTTTTTGATGGTATTGTGGGTAATGTATTTCTTGCCGTCGATGGTCACGAATTTTACATAATCGCCCATGCTTTCAATATACAGGATGGAGTCATTGTTCAACCGGATCAGTTTGCCGTCGGTTTTGATATAGATGTGATCTGTTGCGCTGTTGGTTGAAATGGTTTCTTTGGAAGGCTGGATTTTCGCCAGAGCTTCCAGGAAGCGCTGGTAGGTAAACGGCTTCATCAGGTAATCGGATACGTTATACTGGAAAGCATTGTAGGCATATTCCGATTTGGCCGTGGTCAGGATCACTTTGGGTGAGAACGCGATCTGGTCCAGCAGCTCAAAGCCATTGGCGCCGGGCATTTCCACATCCAGGAAAATCAGGTCGACTGTGTGGCTGTTTAGAAAGGACAGGGCATCGGTTACATTACTGAAATGCCCCCTCACTTCCACCTGGCCGCTTTTTTCACAACAATTCCTCAGGTAGTTGGCGGCTACCTGCAGATCTTCTACAATAATACAGCTGAGACTCATGAACAATTATTATTAAATACTTCCAAATTTTTCTTTTCTTCTTCTATAATCTGTTTACTCTGGAATATTTTATTTTTCAGCGTTTCATAATCGCCCGACAGTTCACCGGGTGAAGCTGCCTGATCACATGTTTTTTCAAAGTCCTGACATAACTGCTGAACTGCAGTGAGTCCGACGAATCCAAATACCGGTTTGAATTTATGAACGGCTGATCTCAGGGCCGCGAGGTTGCCGGAGGAATAACTGTATTCAATATGATCGGTTAAGGACTGGTAATCATCCAGAACCGCCTCAAATACTTCCTGCAGGTACATATAATCGTCCCCATAGAGGCTATTGAGGTAATTCGCATCGATTTCAGGGTTGAAAACGAATGTATTACCGGTTTTCAGGTTATTCATACAATTGGATTCAACTATATTAACGCTTTAAATAATAATTATTATGCTCCCCGCGTTTTAATATTCAAATTATTTTATCTGATACCCTCCCTGAAATCCCGAATCCTGCCTGTATTACGGTCTGTCTATCAGGATATTGTTTTTTCCGGACTGGACCCGTCCAATTCAATTACCCAGCGTAAGAAGATTATCCGTTTTAACCAGTTCATCTTCCTGACCCTCTGCGGAACCCTGATGTCCGTTGTCAGTTATTTTGCTTTAAGTCTCTATATCTCCGCCCTCATCAACCTTTCTGCGGGTTATATTTTTATACTGGCTTTCCACCTGAATTCCAAAAAGAGGTTTGAACTGGCCCGCATCATAGCCATTATCAATCTCAATTTGTACCTGATTGTGATGAATTATATGGAGGGGTTGCGCGCAGGAGAATACCTGCTTTATTTCCCATACTTCCTGGTCATGGCCATGGTGATTGATGTGAAAAGAAGCTTTGCAGAGCTCAAGTTTGTTTACCTGATTACTATAGTTTCTGTACTGCTTTGTCTGAACCTGAGCCCCTATGAAAATTATTACCAGGTGCGCATTGCCGGTATGTTTGCGCGTTTGTATACTTCCAACCTGGCGATCTCATTGACACTGACCACCTTTTTCTCTTATTTTATTTTCCGGGTAAACCGGGATCATGAAGAAGCGATCCTGAAAGAGAAGCATTTTGTAGACACCATTTATAATACCTCGCTGGATGGGGTGCTGATCATGGATGCAGAGCACCGCAGGATAATCGGCTGCAATAACCGGGCCTGTGAACTGCTGCATATCAGGCAAAAAAAGGAGATCGAAGGAACGGCTATCGAAGAATGGTTCACGAGTGAACATATTGAATTATTCAAGACGATAGAGGGGAATCTGGAAAACCAGCGGGCAAAGGACTGGCAGGGGGAACTGGCGCTGACATCTGCAGAAAGGACTTTTTTCGCCTTCGTGAATATTGTGCCATTCCGGGATCTTGAAAAGAGATTTTTAAAGATCAGTATCCTGGATATTTCGGAAATAAAGACGGCTCAATTCGAACTGATGAAGGCAAAACAAAAAGCAGAAGTTGCTTCACAGGCTAAATCACGATTTCTTTCCAATATGAGCCATGAACTGCGCACGCCGCTAAACGGGATCATTGGTACCTCAAACTTATTGCTGCAGGAAAATTATCTTCCGGAACAGAAATCACACCTGGATATACTCAAGTATTCATCCGAGCATATGATGATGCTGATCAATGAGATCCTTGATTTCGGTAAAATTGAAGTAGGGAAACTGCAATTGGGTGAACATCCGGTGGACCTTAGAAAATTCCTCGAAAAGATTAACCTGCAGTTTGCAGCCCAGGCCCATGCCAAGAAACTGGGTTTCAAAATGGATATTGATGAAAGCCTGGATATAGAGGTGATGACGGATGAAACCAGACTGAACCAGGTATTCAGCAACCTGCTGGCCAATGCGCTTAAATTCACCCATTACGGTGAGATTACCATGGTGGCAAAAAAAATATTTTCAACCAGCCAGAAAGCCACCATACAGTTTATGGTAAAAGATACGGGTATCGGTATTCCTGCCAATAAACAACAGGAAATATTTGAAAGCTTTACCCAGGCCGATGTCAATACCACGCGTAAATACGGGGGCACCGGGCTTGGCCTGGCCATTACTAAAAAGCTGGTGAGCCTGTTTCATGGAGAATTAAAACTGGAAAGTGAAGAAGGCAGGGGATCTACTTTTCATTTTACGCTCAAGCTGGCCATAAACGAAAACAGGAAGCAGTATATCAATGAAGACCGTGTAAAACATTTGTCGAATTTCCCGGGCGTTAAAGTAATGGTGGCAGAAGACAATGCCATTAATATGTCCATCGCCCGCCGCTTCCTGATGAAATGGGGTATTGAAGTGAAAGAAGCCTATAATGGTAAACAGGCCGTTGACTTATTCTCCCAGCATGTTTTCGACCTGGTGCTGATCGACCTGGAAATGCCGGAGATGGACGGGATTACAGCCCTTGGCGAAATCAAAAAAATAAATCCGGCTGTACCGGCCATCGCCTTTACGGCAGCAGTATACGACAATATGCGCGCTGATCTTTTAATGAAAGGATTCATGGAATTCGTTCCCAAGCCCTTCCGCCCGGAGGATCTCCACAGTAAAATCTCCATGCTGCTTACTGCTAAAAGCAGTACGGTGTAACCATTTTCCCGACTTTTATGCCCGGTAACAAAGGATATCAAAAAATGTGTAACGGAGCCGGACTCCTAACGGTTTGTTAACAAATAAAATTTAGGGTTCCGTTAAACCCCCCGGCCTGAATCCCTTCTCAGTAAAAAAATAATCTTAATTATGAAAGCAAACCTCATTCGCAGGATCACGCTGGCCATCATCCTGGTATCCTGCATCAGCATGTTTTCCTGTAAAAAGGATACAGCTGCCACTTCAGGTACCACAACGGCAAACCTAAGCACGGCAGGCGACGACCAGCAACAGGTATCCAATGAATCAGATATCATCAGCAATGATGCCAATACGGCGCTGAACGGGCAATCTGATTTTTCAGGTTCCCTCAGCAGTTCTGTTTCGCTAACGGGTAATACCGAAGTAAACAGCGTGAATGAAAATACGCAGGTTTCCAGCCTGGTCAATGTGCATCAGTTTATTTGTGATGCCACAATTTCCTACGACACATCGAACAATCAGCGTACCATTACCATTGTATATGATGGCACCAACTGCTGGGGTAACAGAACTCGCACCGGAACCGTTATTATCAGCCTGCCCTATGGCCAGCATTGGAAAGACGCCGGCGCAACGGCAACCGTCACCATTGATACATTGACGATTACCCGGTTACGGGATGGAAAGAGCATTGTACTCAATGGCACAAAAACCATCACGAATGTAAGCGGCGGCCTGCTGAAAGACCTGGCTACTTTGCAGACCATTACGCACACTATTACAGGCAGCCTGAAGGTAGATTTTGAAAGCGGTATATCCAGGACCTGGAATGTATCAAAACAACGCGTGTTTACCTATGATAACGGAATTGTGATTGCCACTACGGGCACCTATTCAGATGGAACGGATAATAATATTGCAGAATGGGGAACGAACCGTTTCGGTGAAACATTCAAGAGTCTGATCAGTACACCCAAAGTGATCCGCCAGGATTGTGACTTCAGGCTGGTGAGCGGTCAGAATACCGTAAAATCTGATAAGGGAACTTCCGTCATTACTTATGGGCTGGACGCCGCTGGCGAACCAACCGGCTGTCCGGGTTCAGGAACTTATTATTTCAAACTGGTATGGACTGGTGCGAACGGAAATACATTTACCATTATCCGTCCTTATTAATCCGTACTATTTTCGGCGCCCCCCTCTCTGTTATCCAGACGGGGGGTTCTTATTTTAAGAACCGGCCTTGCGGTTAATGCACCGACCCGGTATAATATTTCATAGCTTCGGGCATCTCTTTTTTCAGATCATCAATTCTTTGCTGGTCTGCAGGATGATCGCTCAATAATACAGGAGGTTTTTCTCCTCCCATGGAAGCCATACGCGTCCAGAACGGGATTGCTTCCTGTGGGTCATACCCGGCCATGGCGGCGAAAATTAATCCGTAATGATCTGCTTCACTTTCCTGCTTGCGAGAATAGGGAAGCAATACCCCGATTTGTGCCGCTGGTCCATAAACCTGGTTAAAAATATTTACTGTATTCGGATTGCTTCCCAAAGCAACATCCCCTGCCACCTGAATGCCCTGTGCCAGCATTTGCTGGCTCATACGTTCCCTGCCATGACCCGCCACTGCATGTGTAATTTCATGTCCCAGCACAATGGCCAGGGCGGTTTCATTCTGGGTGAAGGGCAACAAACCGGTATAAACAACTACTTTTCCTCCCGGCATACACCAGGCATTGACTTCCTTGCTTTCGACCAGGTTGAATTCCCAGGTATAACCTTTCAGCTCATCTCCCGCGCCATGTTCATTATAATATTTGGTAATCGCGGTTGAAATCCGGTTTCCGACCCGGCGAACCATTTCCTGGTTCCTGTTGGTGGATGGAACCAACTGGTTTTTGGATAAAAAATCTTTGTACTGTGTCAGCGCCATGGTCTGTACATCCGATTCTGAAACCAGGTCGAGCTGACTGCGCCCGGTAATTGAATTTGTTTTACAGGCGGAAAATGAAACGGACAGAAAAAGTAAAAGGGATGACAGGATATACTTCATAAGGTGTATAATTTTTAATTCCGATGCATAAATATTATGCCAATCATAAGGCCTTCACACCTGCTTTCCGGATTACAGGTGCAACTTCTTTTGCGAATAATTCTATAGAATGCATGACCAGCGCGTGGGGCATGGTGCCTACACTTACGTGTAGGAGAAAACGATCCAGTCCGAATAATTCCTTTTCAAAAAGGATTTTATCGATCACCTGCTGGGGGGAACCGACCAGCAGGGCTCCCTGTCTGGATCTTCCGGCTTCAAACTGGGCCCGGGTGGTCGGTGGCCATCCCCGTTCCTTTCCGATATTCGACATGGCATAGGAATAGGAGGGAAAGAATTCATCTGCAGCCTGCTGCGAATCTTTGGAAATATAACCATGGGAATGAACGGCCAGGGGAAGCCGCCCATGCCCGGCTGATGAGGCCGTTTCCCGGTAAAGTCCTACCAGGGGCTGGAAATGCGTCGGATTTCCACCGATAATTGCCAGAGCCAGTGGAAGTCCGAGGATGGCGGCCCGGATAACGGACTCGGGGGTGCCGCCAACAGCTACCCAGATTGGCAACTTTGATTGAAAGGGCCGGGGATAAACGCCCAGTTCCCGGATGGGAGGACGGAATTTTCCATTCCAGCTAATTTTTTCAGACTCATTTAATTTCAACAGCAGTCCGAGTTTTTCAGAAAATAATGCATCATAATCTTCCAGATTATATCCGAACAGGGGGAAGGATTCTATGAATGAACCCCGGCCAGCCATGATCTCAGCACGACCGCCTGAGAGCAGGTCGACGGTTGCGAAATCCTGGAATACCCTTACAGGATCGTCAGAACTGAGAACCGTAACCGCGCTGGAAAGTTTTATTCGTTTGGTTTTCACTGCTGCGGCCGCCAGTACGACGGCCGGGGAGGAAACAATAAAATCCGGACGGTGGTGTTCTCCAAGGGCATATACATCCAGGCCGGACTGATCTGCCAGTTCAATTTCTTCCATCAGGTCCATCATCCGCTGATGTCTGCTGATGGTTTTACCTGTTACGGGGTCGGGAGTCAATTCTGCAAAGCTGCTGATACCTAATTCCATGCTGCAATTTAAAGCTTCAGGCTTAAAGCCTGAAGCCTGGGATTCATTCTGGTATCAATGCCTGTCGGGCTATATAAATTTCAATTGAAGTTCGTTATTATTGTTTCAGAAAATCTACAATTTTAGTCCTTTCTTCGTCAGTTATCAGCGCCCTGCTTTGCATATGCAGGCCAACGGTTTCCCATTGTTCCGGGGAGAATGTGGCTGGTGATGGCGTATTGTGACAACGCTGACAATTTTCTGCCCAGAGCTGGGCACCGGATTTATTGCTTACCTGCTGGCTGGCCTTGCAGCCAATGATGGTAACCATGATCATAAGTCCCAATCCGGTTATTGAAATGATTACCAACTTTCTTATCTGGAAAATTTTCATATTTATATTTTTTATAGTTGGATAGAAAATTGTGCAAATAAAGATTCTGATTTTATCTTATCACCCGAATTGGCGATAGCGGTGCTGGTGCCGTTACTGGACTGGAAGCCGATTTTAAATACGGTTCTCCAGGTAAACCAGTAATCCAGGCTGACGTCAATGATATCGGAATTTTGTCCCCAGGTCGATTTGGATGGTGTGATATACTTGCCATAACGGAAAGCCAGTTCCAGGTTCTTCAGTAAATTATTACCGGAGCCCGTAGGTCTGAATGAAATCTGCGCGAAGCCGGACGTGGTCTTATTGTCGAATGTATATACACTTGAATCCGAAGGGTTAATATAATTCTGGTTATTCACAAACGTGTAATTATACTGTCCTTTAAAATTTACAAGTATCGGACTGAACGATTTAACAAAATTAAGGTCTGCGGCATAGGACTGACTCCGCGCGCTTTCATAAGGCGAATTTGCATCTCCCACCGATCCCCACATACCGCTTACTCCGATTTCAAGGGAGGAGTTGGATAATGGCAGCAGGCCCAGCCTCGCAGTCACGGTTTTATTTTTATTATTATCAACAGCACCTACACTTTGTAACTCGCCGTCAGGCAGCAATTGCAAACCATTCGTTACACTGATGTCATAATTCATCTTCATGTTCCCCATAGGCAATCCGCCTTCTGCTTCAACTCCAAAATCTGATGTGGGCGGGTAATCGGCCAAACCGGTGGGATCCGTAGGAAGTTTATCGATCCAGCCAGCCGCCAGTCGTTTGCTGTAGGTGCCAAAAGGGGTAACAAGATAACCTGCCCGCAAAATGAGTCCGGGGGCTACGAAATATGATACGTCGGCCCAGTTGACTCCCAGGGAAAAACCATCAAAGGAAGGCTCAAATTCCAACAGGAATTTATCGCCGTGCCTCCACAAAAACAGGGGGCTGAATTCAAAGTGGTCTACATCCGGGAAACTATTTGTGGTGGTCTTTTGACTGATTCCGCCTGAAGTAGTTGTGGTCGAATTGGAAACAAACCCAAAGGTGGCGAGTCCCGCCATCATAAAATGATCTTCGCCGGTTTTTTTATGGCTTAATTCTATTTCCAACTCCGTAACCCGATTGGCCAGGGTTGTATCAACCGCCTGATCCTGTGCATACAGGTGATTTGCCATCGGAGAAATGATAAGCATGGACAGGGCGAGACCTGATAAAATTTTAATTGTTTTCATGTTCCTGAGGTTATAGTTAGTTAAGGAATTTCTTTTTAAGTACATCGGGAATTTCTTCTTTTACCCGGACTACTTTTTAGTATTTTTACCAAGCACCCGGATGTAGTTAACCAACTCCCAGCGTTGAGTTTCTGTTAGCGTCCTTTTATATTGCGGCATGGGATCCCGGCCTTCTGACATCTTATAGAAAAGGGTACCGTCAGTTTCCTGCTGCACTTTTGCTGATGTATGGTCGGCTGGTTTTGGATTCAATGCCACAGCGGCAACACCGTCTCCTTTGCCCTTGTCGCCATGACAAGGTGCGCAATAAGATGAATAGAGGGCTTTTGCTTCTTTAAGTGTTGCAGGGTCACTGGGTACCGGATTCTTTAAACCGGATCCCGTGGCGGGAACCGGCCAGGGCTTGGACTGCGCTTCTGCTTTATAACCGGTCATAAGTAGGAAAAAAATAGAAAAAACAGGGATCGCTTTTGCCGTTTTGCAGATGGTCAGATGATTACTGGAATTCATTATTAAAACTTTTATAAAGTGATATAGATGATTAAATCCGGAATAAAAGTAAAGGTCAATTCAAAGTTCAGACATGATTAAGATCAACCCGGTTACTGACTTTTGTACCCAAATGTATTTTTTATTTCTGATCCGGGGGAATATCATTCCGGATATCAGAATCCTTGAATGGCACTAAATCGGCTACCAGACAGCATTTCAGGCCGTCGTGGATCATCCGTTCCCGTTCCCGGAAACCCTTCGATTTTCCGGTTTCGGTGAATGATTGGAGGGCGGCCGGATCAAATGCATTAACTTCCGGATAACATAATTCATGCTGAAACCTTATAAAATCAGATGGATAGTTTAACACATATTGCTGTTGGTGCCTGCATCGGGGACCTTTTCCTGGGCAGGAAAATAGGGAAAAAGGCCATGTTGTACGGAGCCATTGCCGGCAGTTTGCCTGACATCGATTTTGTTGCGTCTTTATGGTTGAACACGGCAGACAACCTGATGGCCCACCGTGGATTTACGCATTCTTTTTTATTTGCTTTCCTGGTGGTTGTCGCGCTTGCATTTTTCTTC
>DHWT01000293.1:17297-19624 GCA_002413325.1 Chitinophagaceae bacterium UBA5175
TCCTGGACGTGTTCAATGCCTATGGGACCGGATTGTTTGAACCTTTCAGCCATTACCGGGTTTCATTGAATACTGTTTTTGTAGCCGACCCCTTTTTCTCTATCGGGCCGGGCATCGCGGCAGTTTGTTTACTTATAATAAAGAGGAACAGCAGTAAAAGAAAGAGCTGGGCCTTGTTTGGATTGGTTTCCTGCTCCCTGTACTTACTTTACTGTATGGTCAATAAATTCAAAACAGACAATGATACCCGGTACGCGCTGATTCACCAGGATATTCATTATACCCGGTACTTCACCACACCCACACCATTCAATAACTGGTTATGGTATTTGGTTGCAGAAAGGGATTCGGGTTATTATATCGGCTTCAGGTCGGTGTTTGATAAGAAAAATCAGATAGATTTTAAATTTTTTCCCCGGAATGCATCTTTGTTACAGCCATTTTACAGGCAGAGGGACCTGCAGCAGTTGATTCGCTTTTCCCAGGGTTTTTATACGGCAGATTCAACGAAGGACGGAGTGGTTTTCAATGATCTCCGTTTCGGGCAAATGCAGGGCTGGCAAAACCCGGAATCGCATTTTGTATTTCATTATTACCTGCAGCAACCGGGTGCAAACCAACTCGTTGTGCAGCGGGGCCGGTTTTCAAACTGGGACCGCGCTTCCATAATAGCTTTCATAAAGCGGATCCGGGGGAACTGACGACAGGCTGTTGGTCCTTGACAGACATAAATTATGAGTTATGATTGAATCGATGAACCTTAGGCTTGAGGCGTAATTAGTCCCGTTGTTTGAAATTGAAGGTGAACAGAAAAAAAAGGAAACTGATAAACCAATAACAAATTTGTTCCCATAACCTGTAGAGGATATTATTATGCAAATTGAAATCTTCCTTTGTAATTAATACACAGTCTTCCTGAATGATCTTTTCCAGTTTCTGGTCCAGCATGACGGCAAAATCCCGGTTATTCACGTCAATATTTAATTCAATACTGGCATAGGCGCTGATGATATTTACATTATAGGACCCGATGGTTGCCCATTGGCCGTCATATACGGCCACTTTCCCATGCAGCACACGGGGCTTGTACTCATATACTTCAATACCATTCCTGAACAGCCAGTTATACATATACCTTTCTGCATTTTTCGCCACCATTACATCAGAAATGCCGGCAAGAACCAGCTTAATTTTCACTCCCCGCGCTGCTGCCTTTCTCATGTTTTTCCGGATGACCCGCCCGGGTAAAAAATAGCCCGACATCATGATGATGTGATCATTGGCATGCCGGAACATTTCAACATAACTTCTGGATACCTGGTTTCTTTTCATAACCCAGTCGTTGCGCCTG
Organism: Chitinophagaceae bacterium UBA5175; assembly: GCA_002413325.1. GTDB lineage: Bacteria > Bacteroidota > Bacteroidia > Chitinophagales > Chitinophagaceae > Puia. The sequence continues at coordinate 18,649 of DHWT01000293.1, forward strand.
ACCCGCAGCTGGCAATTTTCGCCGGGACTGATATCAAAACCGGGCCTGGCTTCCCCGCAGGGTGAAATGCGCTTTGAAGGGATATATCCTTCCCAGATTTTATTGCAGATGCGACAAAGTTCGTGTACAATTTCCCCTTCCATATACAGGGCGAAATCAAGCCAGCCGGGCTGTCCCGGCATATCATTATAATGGTTGCTGATATTGATGCCTCCTACCAGGGCGACCCGGTTATCCACAACCAGGATTTTGTGATGCAGCCTTCTTCCAAAATAAGTATGCCGGCTGCGGAATAAGGGCTCAAAAAAGCGAAAATGAATACCGGCATCTTCCAGTTCCCTGATAAATTTTTTAGAAAGGTTTTGGGACGCATATCCGTCTGCCATCAGATAAACCCGCACATTTCTTTTAACAGCATTTTTCAGGGCATGGACTACCTCCCTGCCCGTTTCATCTTCATCAAAAATATATACCTGCAGTTGAATAATTTCCTGCGACTGGTTGGTCATTTCCAGGATCTGGTCAAAATAAGCTCTTCCCCCCGAAACCAGTTTTATTTTGTTTTGTGATAGATATCCCGGGTTTTTTCTTCTGTGCCTTGCCGATCGTGACATTTACTTTTCGGGGGTTTTGAAAAGGTAAGTTCCGAAAAATAAGGCTATTAATACACATGGGGGACCCTGTTCCGGGAGTTAATTTGGTTTATTTGTTTTTTTCTCATACAGTTCAGGTATTCGTTGACTTACAGGGTCTTCCCGTTTTCATCTGTCACATCTTTGTATTGCCCGACGCTATCCCTGCAGATGAAATCGAATTTAAAATTTCCTTTTATTTTATCACCTGTTTGATTGGTGGATTCATAGGTAAAATGCATACGTCCGTTTTTGAACTCACCATGATCAAAATGCTGCCTGTCTCCCGGTCCACCTGATCTGATCCAGTCCTGCACCCATTTACCGGTAGCCGTATCGTAATA
>DHWT01000293.1:19972-29552 GCA_002413325.1 Chitinophagaceae bacterium UBA5175
GAAAGTACCTGCGTTCCGGTTAGGTAACATTTCGAGTCCCCGATCCAAAAATCAAAATCATGATTCCCGGGTTCCCTGCTGCAGGTGGCAGATGGTTTCATAGACCCTTTGCCTGAGTTCGTGAAATTCCGGCATGGATCTGAGATTGCTAAAAGCGTCCAGGCTGTCCAAGTCGTTCAGGCTGTTATAACCTGCATGGGTAGACTGAAGTGACCATGCTGATGCTTTATCGGTTTTATTCATCAGGGAATAGATTATGGCTTTCCGGAACATCGCTGTATTTTTTTCCATGGCAGGTGGATTCAGGGTGAGTGTCTTATTATAATCGCTGGGCACATTGGGAAACAGGCCCAACTTCTGGTTACAATACCCAGCCTGTTCCATATCATGCTGTTGGATGAATTCCGTTCGAGGTACTGTACTTACTTCATTTTTTCGGCTGCCCCATTCCTGCCGGTAAACAGGGAATCCGCTATATGCAAGACGGGTGTTGTTTGTCCACAGATTGTTTTAAAGGTTAAGATTACAAAATGGAATGTAAGAACAAATGAAATTTTCATACCGGGAAGTATTTGAATTACAATTTATTTGAATTCAGATGCTAAAATTTATTTGTGTTTATTATTCCCCCCGGAAGCGTGATTTTATTTCCTTTTTAATCTTCGGCCGGCCTTGTTAATAGTTTTATGCCGATGTATGTCCTGCATAAAAATCAGCAATCACAATGTATGACGGTGGCAATTCCAAAAAGATTTTCCAAATAAATTATCGTTCAGTATGGAAAAATAATTGATAAACATGCTTTTTTAATGCATGAAGAATTTGTACACATCCGGAGCACAGCGATTCACATGAAGTATCTGTCTTAAGAGACGGTGCTGTAATGATAAGATGAATTTTAAAAAATTTCAGGGGCTATCCCTGTTCCCGGGGGTACCTGTATTTATCCGTAGGTTATTAAACGTAAAAGGCCGCTTATGAGAAATTTATTATCTATGTTATTGGTGTTTGTTTCAATTTCTGTTTTTGCCCAGAATGAAATCGCGACCGGGAAAATTACCAACCCGGGCGGAGAGCCTGTTTCCTTTGCCACAATTTCAGTAAAAGGCACGAACACAACCGTAGTGGCAGAAGCAGACGGGTCATTCAGGATTAAGGCTTCAACGGGTCAGATCCTGGTAATATCGGCAGCCTCTTATGCCAAACGGGAATTTCAAATAAGCAAGCTATCCGGCAATGAAGTGATTTTGCAGCCGGGTCAGGTTTCCATGAATGAAGTGGTTGTTGTTGCTTTGGGACAAACCAAGAGCAAGGCGAAAGTCGGATACTCCACTTCAACATTTAACAGCGATGTTATCAACAGAGTATCACCCGTCAGCATGCTGGATGGACTACAGGGTAAAGTTGCCGGCGCTGATATTTCCACAGTCAGTGGAACACCCGGTGGTTCAACCAAGGTAATTCTTCGCGGATTTGGTGTCATCGGCGGCGGAAACAACCAGCCCCTCTATGTGATTGACGGAGTTCCGCTAAGTGATGCCAGTATTAATATTGGAGGTGCGGGAGGGAACGGTCCGGCTCTGACAGACTATGGTAACGGCATGAGCGACATCAACCCAAACGATATTGAATCCATAACCATTCTGAAAGGAACATCTGCTTCCTCATTATACGGATCCGTAGCCAAAAACGGGGCTATTCTCATCACCACAAAAAAGGGGAAGGCTGGAAAGATCAGGGTTGACCTGAACAGTTCCTTTAGTGGGTCAGTAGTCGGAAAACTACCCGATGAACAGAAACAGTTTGGCCAGGGATGGGCGGGGGTTTCAGATATCGGTCAGAATGGAAGCTGGGGACCGGCCCTGAATGGGAAAATGACGCCCTGGGGTGCGACCGTAAATAATTCGCAGCTGGTAAAACCATTTGCTTTTCAGGAAAACAGCATCCGGGATTTTTATGAGATGGGAACGGAAGCCAATAACAGTCTGGCCATTTCGGGCGGCAATGAGAAAACCAATTTTTATTTTTCCTATGGCAATGTAAACAGCAATGGAATCCTTCCGGGCGATTTTGATAAATTACAGAGGAACAATTTTGCACTTCGTACCAACAGCACATTTAATAATTTCACGATCGGGGTGTCGCTGAATTATATCAACCGGCACCTTACGACCCCGGCTAAATTTTCGCTGGCCGGCCTGGGCAATGATTTATTCGTCAACATCCTCCAGATCCCTGTAGACATCCGGATCAAAGATTTAAGCCTGTATAATAATCCCTTTTTTAATGTCGATAATTATTTTACACCATTTGCCGAGAATCCTTATTACGACCTGGAGCAAAACGGAAGTAACCAGAATTCCGACCGTGTTTTCGGTAAGATTGATATGTCCTATAAATTCACTCCCGAATTATCTGCTGAATTCAGGATAGGAGGGGACTTTTCCAATGCCCGTACATCTATATGGAATGCGGTGAATGCACCTGCACCCGGCAGCTGGAATTCAGGCAATAATGTGGATGGTGCAGCCAGATCTCCCGATATTGGTTCCTACCAGCAGCAAACGGATTACAATGGCCTGATCGACGGAGATTTTATTGTAAAGTATAATAAGGATTTAAATGCCAGTTTTAACCTTGAAGCTTTGGCAGGGGTTAGTTACTATCAGCAACAGACTTCCAATGTCACGGCTGCCATACAGGGGCTTACCATACCGCTGTTTTATAATCTGGGAAATTCCAACAGTCCGCCCACTTCCGCAAACAGCAGCTTCGAAAAAAGACTGATCGGCGCATATGCACAGGCTACACTGGGTTACAAAGACCAGCTTTATTTAACCATCAATGCACGGAATGACTGGTCCAGTACGCTTCCAATAGATAACAACAGTTTTTTCTATCCGGGGGCCAATCTTTCCTGGCTCGCATCCCAAACCTTCGACATGAAAAACAGTGGTATTTCGCTTCTCAAATTCAGGGCAGCCTATGGTGAGACCGGCGCAGATGCACTTCCTTACCTGATTTATCCTACCATACAACAGGGTAATATTCCTTCCACCACCGGGATGCCGTATGGATCGGTTACATTTCCGATTGCCGGGGTGAATGGTTTTACAATAACACCCAGTATCGGGAACCCGGACCTGAAGCCGATTATTACAAAGGAGCTGGAATTGGGAATGGAAATGAAATTTTTAGATAACCGGATCGGCATGGATGCCGCGGTTTATAATAAGGAAACAGACGGCCAGATTTTTAATGTACCCATTTCGCCTTCCAGCGGTTACAGCGGACTGATTGAAAATGTTGGTGTGGTCAGAAACAGGGGTATTGAACTTACTTTGAACGCAACACCGGTCCGCGGCAGGGAATTCACATGGAATCTGAATTTCACCTTTGCCAAGAATGAAAGCGATGTGGTAAGTCTTACGAACGGACTGAATAAAATCCAGATCGGATCTGATGGTCTGACGGGCGGAATGGAGTTTGATTTATTTCCGGGCAAGCCGGTGGGAATATTTTATAGCCCGGCTCCTGAATATAGTCCCGATGGCAAAATCGTGGTGGATGCCAACACCGGGTTTCCTGTAGTGGCCCCGGAAAAAGCGGATATCGGCAGTTCAGAGCGGGACTATAGCATGGGAATGATCAATTTATTTTCTTACAGAAACTGGCAGTTCAGTTTCTCCCTGGATTTCAGGAAGGGCGGATTTTTCTATAGTTCCACGGCCGATATTGCCATGTTCTCAGGTAATGCGGCCATAACAACTTATAACGACCGGAAGCCGTTCATCATACCCAATTCTGTGAACCAGGTAACGGGAACAGATAACAAGCCGGTATATGTTGAAAATAAAACGGTAATCGCCGAAAGCGTATACGACAGTTATTTCTATACCAATAACAATAAGCCTTTGGCTTATCCCATGCGACTGATTGATAAATCATTCCTGAAACTCAGGGATATCACGCTTTCTTATACAATGCCTGCGAAGTGGACAAAACCCATCCATGCCAGCAACCTGATGGTTTCAGCCTATGGCAGGAATTTTTTGTTGTGGCTTCCAAAAGGGAATGCCTATATAGATCCCGAGGTTTCTAACCTGGGTAATGATCTGCAGAGTGAGTTTGGGGAATATTCACCGACCGGACCGACAACAGTTCAATTTGGTCTTTCATTAAAGGTGAGTTTCTGATCAGTAAAAACATTTAAAAATTTCAACCGGTTATCAATGAAATGGAAAAAATTAGTCTGGATATTTTCAGTCGGGGTATGTTTCAGTGTAACAGCCTGTAAAAAACAGCTGGATATCAACCAGAATCCGAATAACCCGTCTACGGATCAGGCTTCGCCGCAATTATTATTCCCTGCCGCGGAAATATCTGCTGCCTCGGCTATCGGGGGCGAACTGGCGATCATTGGCATGTTATGGTCTGAATTTACTACCGAAGATGTATCCTCTTCCCAGTACAGGAATTATGACTCTTATAATGTGACCAGTACGGATCTGAATACCAGTTATAATCAGCTCTATACTGGTGCACTGAATGATCTGCAGCTGATCCTGAATAAAACGAAGGTTTCAGAAGATTGGAATTATAACCTGATGGCTACTGTTCTGAAAGTGTATACTTATCAGGTGCTGGTGGATTTATACGATCAGGTGCCCTATTCACAGGCTCTGCAGGGAACCGGTGACCTGCAGCCTGTTTTTGATCACGGAGACAGTATTTATGAATCCCTGCTGGCTACACTGGATACAGCTCTCAATAAAGATTTCAGCGCTTCCTCCAACACCATTCCCGGGAATGAAGATTTTTTGTTCGGAGGTGATATGTTACAATGGAAAGCCTTTGCCAATACGCTCAAACTGAAAATGTATCTGAGGATGGTGAATGCGAAGCCGGCGGAAGCGGAAGCCGGCATCAAGGCCTTGTACAGTGCCGGCGCCGTTTTTTTGACTGAAGATGCGGGCATAACACAATGGACTTCCGTTCCCAACAAACAGAATCCATTCTATGCACAGAATATTTATGCTCTGAATACCCCGTCCAACCTGAAAGCGAGCGTCACTTTTATCAGCTGGCTTAAAGCGAACAATGATCCCCGTGTGGTTTCCTATTTCGGAACGGCAGATCCTGTTGGAATTGACCAGGGAAATTATCTGAGCACCAACCCGGTGTACAGGACGTCTACCACATTTGTACAGGCGCCGACTGATCCGGTTCAGTTTATCTCTGCGCCTGAATCTTATTTTATGCAGGCCGAGGCGAGGGAACGATATTTCGCCGGCGACCAGGCGCAGGCTTTGTATAATGCCGGGGTGAACGCAGCATTTTCATTTTACGGATTTGATGCGACGTCTTTTATTTCTACGGGGGGGGTATATGAATATCCTGTTTCCGGAACGCTGGATGAAAAAATAAATGCGATCATCACCCAGAAATGGGCATCGCTTCCGGGATCCCATGCTCTGGAAGCCTGGTTTGAAAGGAACCGGACCGCATTTCCAAAAACGAGCCCGGTATATTCCACCGATTTATTATATGTACCCGGAACCTTTGTCGTGTCTGCGACTTCAGCTATTGGTCAGGCATTTCCAAAAAGAATTGTTTTTCCGGATAATGAAAGATCGAGAAATAAAAACACCCCGGCCCAGGTTCCGATCACAACACCTGTCTGGTGGGGTAAATGATTTTAAAATAAAAATAGGGTATTATGAAGCATGTAATACGGTTTGTATTTATTGGATTAGTGGTTCTGATTTTTTCCTGTAATAAAGAAACCATTGTGGATACGCCAACCCAGGTCGGCATTTCCAAAGTGACTTACTATGTTGTCCTGACACTGAAGGGACCTGCTTTTGAATCGGTCCTTATCGGGCAGCCCTATGTGGATTCCGGGGCAACTGCCACGGAGAACGGGAAACCAACCACCTATACCACTTCCGGTACGGTGGATGTGAATACGGAGGGAATTTATACGATAACCTATACGGCCGTTAACCAGGACGGTTATCCTTCATCCATCACCCGTAATGTAGCGGTCATCTCCACGGCACCTGATCCGGGGGTGGATTTATCCGGCACCTATGCGAATGTCGGTTCAGCAGCCCTTACCGCCGATATTTCCAAGGTAGCACCCGGGGTATATTTCACGAGCAATTGCTGGGGCGGTAGCAGCTCTGCCGTTATACAGGCTTATTTCTTTTGTTCGGACGGGATCAATATCACCCTGCCTGTCCAAAAATTCAGTGCCTATGGAACTTTGGACGGGGCAGGAACCATCAGCGCCTCGGGAAGAATTACCTGGACCATTACCCTGGAAGACTTTGGACCTTTCACGGCAACTAAAAGCTGGCAAAAACAATAATTCAGTAATAATATGTATCACATGAAGCGGATTTTCAGCCTATCAGCCATCTTTATTTTGTTTTCCATTTCGTGTACTAAAAAGCTGGAAGACCCCGGTGCCACCAGCACGGTATCTATGTCCAACGAATGGTGGGTGACCCTGAGCACGGGAGGAACTGACTTGCTGGGCACCCACGTGCTGTTTGCAACCTATAATACGTCACAAAACCAGGCAGATTCGATCTGGCTGGATGATTTACAAAATGGCTACCAGTTTAAATGCAAAGTGCTGGCGGATCCGAAGAACCTCAGTTTTTCTGTTGATTCGGCACAGAATGAATATTACGATATCCATGTTAAGATTTCGAATGGGAAGATCATTCCCAATGGAGGTATCTCCAAAACAACCGGAACCGTGGTGGATAGTATATATATGGAAGCGAAATTTACGGATGATCCCGCTAATACTTATATCATCAGTGGTGTCGCCCGTTCCCGCTGGGCGCAGGATGATTACTGACCAGGTTTGCCCGAATGACCTGTCAGGATATTTACCTGTCTCTGTAAGAACTTCCAGTTAGGTAATAGAATGTTCATTTTATTTTAATGCCGTGTTTACATACGGTTTCTATTTTTGATAAACCCATTAAAATGAAATTCGTATTCTGTTGCTACCTCCTGCTTATTTCGGCAGCATCCACCGCTCAACCCGGTTCAGAAACAAAAAATATTTTCATCATTACAACGGATGGCTTCCGGTGGCAGGAGGTCTTTACAGGAGCGGATTCCGAACTGATCAGTCATCCAGGATATGTTCAGGATACCGCACTGATAAAACAATTGTATTGGGATTCAACAGCAGAAGGCCGCAGACGGAAACTAATGCCGTTCTTATGGAATACCATCGCCCGTCAGGGTCAGTTGTATGGAAACCGGCTCTACCGGAATAAAGTGGATGTGGCTAATCTGTACAAAATATCCTATCCGGGGTATAATGAAATGTTCACAGGTTATCCAGATCCCGTCTTTATACCCAATATTCCATTATACAACAGGAATACGAATATTTTTGAGTACCTGAGTTCAAAAAAAGAGTACGCAGGTAAAGTTGCAGCATTCAGTTCCTGGAATATTTTTTCTGCTATTTTAAATAAAAAAAGAAATAAACTACCGGTAAATGCGGGATATGAAGACCTTCCCGACGACAGTTCTTTAAACAATGAAATAATCAATGCGTCGCAGGGATTGATTCTAAATAAGCGACATACGCGTTATGACCTGCTGACTTTTCTTGGTGCCCGGGAATATATTGAGCATAATCAGCCAAGGGTCGTCCTGATCGGTTTTGGAGAAACAGATGAATTTGCACACAGGGGACGCTACGATTTGTATCTGGAACAGGCTGCGAATGTGGACCGGATGATAGCTGAGCTTTGGTACTATGTGCAGACCCATTCTTTTTACCGGGACAAGACTGCATTTATTATAACTACTGATCATGGCCGCGGGAGAAACCCGGCAGCCTGGTACAAGCATGGAATCCTGACAAAGGGATCGGGTGAAACCTGGTTTGCTGTGATCGGTCCCGGAATATCACCCAACGGTGAAATCAAATCCAATCAGCAATCTTACCAGAAACAAATAGCATCTACCATTGCCCGGTTATTGGGTGAGGATTTTGAGACAGGAGGAAACCACTCCGGTCCCATCCTTTTACCCATGTCCGTCAACTATAACATGGCCATTACCCATAAGCAGCCTGATGGTATGAAATGATGGCGGACAGGTCCGGCTTTTTCAGGCAAGGGTAAGATCATTTAAAAGTTGAACCGTATGAAAAGGGAAATTCAAATGTCCTGATGCTTACTTTTATCAAGACCCAGGCAGCATCGATCCTGGGATCAGGAGCGGATTACCTGACAACAATTATCCTGGTTGAAATATTTCATTGGGGATACCTGCCGGCAAACGCAGCGGGCAATATCTGCGGAGGCACTGCCCAGTTTATTCTTTGCAGGAACTGGGTTTTTAAATTGGGGAAGAAAAGGACGCGGGTTCGGGCGTTAAAGTTTATCCTGGTCTTTATTGGAAATTTATTGTTGTCCTCTGCAGGAATTTATTTTTTTACTCATTATATCCGTACCAATTATATCATTTCCAAAACAATCACTTCTGTTTTACTGGGTATTAGTTATAATTATTGGATGCAGAAGAAATTTGTTTTTTCCTGAAATGATGGAGTGGATGGCAGATATGAACTACAGGTAATGCCGGGTAATTGGTTGTTAAATTATGAATAGAATATTAAATTAAGGTTACCTAAAAACCAACAAATCATTAAGCATTCCGACAGTACACTGCAGGAGATGGGAGAACAGTAATATTGCGGCATTATAGCAGCAAGAACTTTAAAATGACCAAAAAAGTAAAACTGTACGGAATTATTATTTCTTTTTTAACCTGCTTGTTGTTCACAGCATCTCAATCTTTTGGTCAGGAAATAAAAGGTAAAGTAACAGATAATATTACGGGAGAAAGTCTGATTGACGCAACCGTAACTCTGATGAATGCTTCAAAAACGTATTCTGCTAAAACCGGATTAGACGGATCTTTTCACTTTAAAAATATCCCCTCAGGATCCTATACGGAAATAATACATTTTTTGGGATACGATGCCAGTTCATTACATATTGAAGTAAGAAACGGTTACGTAGTTAACAATGATATCCGGTTAAAATTACATATCAGCGAACTGGGTGAAGTGACAGTGAATTCAAACGGTGAAAGAGAGAGCGATCGAAGTGCGCGCAAAAGGGAAAAATCAGCAAACAATCTGGTAAACATCATATCTGCTAACGCAATTGAAATTTCACCAGATCTGACCGTTGGAAATGTGATGCAGCGGGCGGCCGGCGTTTCCGTTGTGAAAAACAGTTCCGGAGACGGACAATATGCCATTATCCGCGGCATGGCCGACAGATATAATTATACTACCGTTAATGGTATAAAAATCCCCAGTCCGGATGATAAGACCCGTTCAATCCCGTTGGATATTTTTCCATCTGACCTGCTGGAAAAGCTTGAAATAGTTAAATCATTGACGCCTTCCATGGAAGGAGATGCCATCGGCGGGGTGCCCAAAATGATAGTGAAAGATGCTCCCAGGCATCTCGTGTATTCGTTGAATGGTTCGCTCGGCTATAATAATTATTTTGACAATCACGAT
>DHWT01000063.1:0-268 GCA_002413325.1 Chitinophagaceae bacterium UBA5175
ACTTACTGTTTTACAAACGGATCTGCGTCTCCTTATACGATCAGCGGCAGCCTGGGTTTGAACAATATAGAATTTATTGCTAACACAAACCAGACTTTTACGATTTCGGCAGCAACCACACTTACTGCCAACGGCGATTTAACCATGGCCGGCAATAAAAGAATAATCCTTAATACCGGAAAAATAAATGTCAATGGCAATATTTTCCTGACGAATACATCAACTGCCGGAACCGGCACAGCCACTATATATATTGTAGGTGCAGGCA
>DHWT01000063.1:544-1893 GCA_002413325.1 Chitinophagaceae bacterium UBA5175
GAACCACAATCGCCATCAGCCAGAATAGATTACCCAATGTCACCATCAACAAAACCGGTGGAACGCTTACGATGAAGGGCAATATTTCAGTCAGCAGGAACTGGACCTATACCAGTGGTACGGTGGACGCCACCGGTTTCAATTCCACTGTCGCTTTTGGAGGAAATAATCTGAATGTCAGCAGCGCCGGCATGAACTTTTATAATGTAACGGTTACAGCCAATGTCATTACACTGCTAAACAGTATGACCCTGAATAATAATCTTGCGATCAATGCAGGCCGGCTGGCTCCTGGTGCCAATACCGTTCAAATAGCCGGCAACTGGGATAATTATGGAACGGCGGGTTTTACCGAAGCCACCAGCACGGTCAATTTTATTGGATCCGGCCTCCAGACTATAACCACTCCCGGAGGTGAAAATTTCACCAATCTGACCGTCAACAATTCCGGACCGGGCATTCAATTAAATAATAACACGACAATCGCAACCCTTTTTAAAATGACCCTGGGAAATATTAACCTGAATGGCAATACCATTTCGCTTGGCGTATCAATAGCGAATAATGGTACGCTGAATTATGCCGCGGGAACGATGTATGGCGCAGGAACATTTATTCGCTGGTTTAAAAATGCTCTTATTCCGAATGGATCCGTGAATGGCCTTTTCCCCATGGGAACTGCAACGGATTACCGGCCCTTCTATGTTTCAGCACCGGTGGCGGGCCCGACAACGGGAGGCACGATCCAGGTTACTTATAACGACGCCACAACCAATACCACCACGCCAACTTATCCGGACGGTGCCGCCACGATCCAGGTCAGAAAAGATCTGAACTGGGCGGTGGCTACAGCCAGCGGATTAGCCGGAGGAACCTATAACCTGGATGTACAGGGTACCGGCTTCGGACTGATCGGTGCAGTATCCGATTTACGTTTGACACTGGCTGCCAGCGTGGTCGGCCTGCCCGGCGTGAATGCGGGAACCACCGTCAACCCGCAGGTCAACAGAACCGGCCTGACCCTTGCCAATCTGAACAACAGCTTTTATATCGGGTCTATCAATTCTGTAAGCACGCCACTGCCGATAACACTGATCTCATTTACCGCATCTGTGGTTAATGGCGAAGTACTGCTCTACTGGACAACTGCTGCTGAAATAAACAACGACTATTTTACCATCCAGAGATCCAGGGATGTGGCTGGATGGGAAAACATTCAAAAAGTACCCGGAGCCGGGAACAGCAGTACCGACCACACTTATTCAACGAAAGATCAATCCCCTTTTACCGATATATCTTATTACAGACTCATGCAGACGGATATTGACGGGAAGTTTACCTACTCGCAG
>DHWT01000063.1:2119-2756 GCA_002413325.1 Chitinophagaceae bacterium UBA5175
TGACGGGAAGTTTACCTACTCGCAGGTTATTTCTGTAAACCTCGGAAACAAGTTTTCTGAAATTAATTTGTTTCCAAACCCCGCAACCGACCGGGTGAATATCCTGTTCAATGTTTCAGGAAAATATGAGGTGGCCTTGTTAAACAGCAACGGTCAGTTCATGATTCATCCGGTTTTGATTAACGGCCTGAATACGGTTCTGAATGTATCAGAATTAAAATCAGGTATTTATTTTATCCGGATCCGTCATGATGGTATTCAGGAAACAAGAAAAGTACTGATCAGCAGATAACAGTTTTCAGATGATAAAGCGATAATCATTACCTGTATATATTTTTTTCTTTCCAACCGTATCTGTGTAATTTTAAATTCTTTCAGATATTGAATAAAACCAGCCTTCTTTTAATATGCTTGGAACAGGTATCGCCGCCCCGGATTTTGAATTGCATGCTACACCGAACCAGAAACTTGCCTTAAGCGGGTTAAAGGGGAAAAATATAGTACTTGCATTTTACCCAGCCGACTGGAGTCCAGTCTGCGGCGACCAGATGTCAGGCTTTAACGAAGTGCATCCATCTTTCAGCAGGTACAATGCTGTGCTCCTGGCTGTTTCCGTAGATAGCAAATGGTGTCATGC
>DHWT01000141.1:0-694 GCA_002413325.1 Chitinophagaceae bacterium UBA5175
GGTATCCGGCAATTTGAAATACCGGCGGATTATGACTATTATTCAGCGCCCAAAGCCGACCCTTCTGCATTCCTTACTGCCAAAATCATGAACTGGCAGGATTACGACTTGCAGCCGGGTGAAGCCAGCCTGTATTTTGAAGGAACTTATCTTGGTAAAACCTATATTGACCTCGGGTCAGTAGCAGATACGCTTTCCCTTTCACTGGGCAAGGATAACGGGATCAAAGTCGCGCGTAAACTGGTAAAAGAGTTTAGTGCCAAAAAATTTATCGGCAGCAGCCGCACGGAGACAAAGGATTATGAGATCAGCGTGCGCAATACAAAGCGGGTTCCGGTTAATATCAGGATACAGGACCAGTTTCCGGTTTCTACAGTTAAGGAAATCAGTGTGGAAGACATAAAGGCTCCGGATGCACAAATAGATAAAGACACAGGCATTGTAACCTGGGCCATCACGCTTTCACCCGGACAGGAAAAGAAATTAGTGATCAGTTACAGTGTAAAATACCCCAGGGACCGGAAGGTTGTTTTGGAATAGAACCAGCCTGGAATTTTATTTTCACTGAGGCGGTTTCAAATGGCAGATCAGGAAATCATTAAAATCAAAAAGGGCTTCAGTTTTTGCTGAAACCCTTGTTAGATCTGTGTGGGAGCACACGGGTTCGAACCGCGGACCCTCTGCTTGTAAGGCA
>DHWT01000141.1:954-8644 GCA_002413325.1 Chitinophagaceae bacterium UBA5175
TGCTCTGAACCAGCTGAGCTATGCTCCCTTTTTAGGACTGCAAAGATAAGGTCTAAATAGTTTCTACAAAATAAATTCCTTGTATATTTGCAGCTCTCATTTTTGACTCCGTAGCTCAGTTGGTAGAGCAAAAGACTCTTAATCTTTGGGTCCTCGGTTCGAGCCCGAGCGGGGTCACATGTAAGCAGGATGGGAGAGTTGTTTTAAACTTCCCGGGGACGATCGGACAATAGAATAATTAAAGCACCAGATTTCTGGTGCTTTAATTATTATTACTATGGAGTGGATATGGTATAGCCGATCTTTACTTCCGTTTTGCCATCTCCATTGGCATCCAGGTCTGTACCTGTTGCTTTCAACACATCGTTTACATAAATAGAGCCTGCCAGGTTGCTGTCAATGCCTTTTGCATCTAATCTTAAATCCGCTCCATAATATACATTTATGGTCGTGTCCCGGGTCCCGGAAAACGGAGTTTGTAAAAAGACATCCTTTGAAAACAGACTGATTTTAAACTGATTTACAGAATCCCCGGTAACAGTGAATTTTACCTGGTAGGTCGTGCTATGGCTGCTGTTGCTGCTCTTACTGCAGGAAATAAAAAGCATTATGACAGGGAATAATAGGGCGGTTGCTTTGAGTGATTTGCCTTTCATTGTTTTTGCTTTGGGGGCTTAACAGGTTTTGGTTTAGGCTGCGGGGTTGGCAATACAGACATCATCATAACGTTCTCAAAGCTGCCGTATATAGCCGGCTTTCCGTTGTATGGATCATCCTTCTTTAGCCATTGATACAAATTTAAGATCTTTTCGTATTCCTGAATCAGAAGCTAACGATATACCTGCCGGGGTGTGATTCGAACGGAATGAATGATTCCTGTTAATAACCATCCTGTACACCTGCCGCCTTATGATCGGGTAATTCAAGCGCTATTACGGACTCTGCCTGTCCGGCATGCAACGGTTTGTTTATTTTATTCCTTTTTTCATATTTTCTTAAAAAATTAAAGTTCCAGGCTCCGATGATCAGTGCCATAATTCCCTGTATCAAAACGGTATTCTCCATACCGATATACTGTGATACGAATCCTACGATCAAACTGCCCAACGGCTGCAAACCAAAAAAAGCCATTGCATACATGCTGATCACTCTACCGCGCATGGATGCCTCGGCCGTTGTCTGGATAATGGTATTGGTAATCGTGATCTGCGACATCATCCCGAAAGCGCCGATGGCTGCAAACAGCAGGGCCAGCGGATAAACGGTGCAATGTGAGAATAAAACCAGCCCGGATCCGAAAATCAGGGTGCTGTAAGCCAGTATTTTCCTCAGATTGCGTCCGGGTTTTAAGGAGGCCAGGAAAATAGCTCCCGTAAAAGCGCCCAGGCCGATCACGCTGTCAATAACCCCGAAAGTGGATGCTGTTCCGTGAAAAATGTCTTTTGCATACGCCGGTATCAGGGTGCTGAAGGGCAGAACGAATAAACTGATCAATGCAAGCATTCCCAACACAAATGCAATTTCAGGTGTTTTTTTAATGTAGGTCATACCCGCTCCCAGTTCCCGGAGTATGTTTATTTTGTCCTTTTTCGGATTGAAAGCGGGTAGTTTCATGAGCAGCAGTGAAATGATGACGGCGATAAAACTCAGCGCGTTTAATCCGAAGCAGACATCGTCACCGAATTTTTCAATAATGAGACCTGCAAGTCCCGGACCGATCAGCCTGGACAGGTTTACCATGGAAGAATTCAGGGCGAGCGCATTCGGCAGGTATTTTTTGTCGTCCACAAGTTCATAAACGAGTGACTGGCGCGCAGGTACGTCAAACGCATTCACTATGCCCAGTAAAACGCTCAGGATGATAATGCCCCAGACGGAATGCGGATTTGAAAATATCAGGATGGTCAGTAATACCGCCTGAAGCATGGAAACGATTTGGGTAAGCAGCAGGAGTTTATAACGGTTGTAACGGTCGGCTGCAATGCCGCCTAAAAATGAGAATAAAAAAGAAGGGAACATGGTGGCGAACATCGTAACCCCCAGCATGAACTTGGAATGGGTAAGCGTGTACACCACCCAGCTGACGGCTGTTTTCTGCATCCAGGTTCCAATCAGTGAAATGGATTGACCTGCAAAAAATAACCGGTAGTTCCGGCTCCTGAATGCATTGAACGTATTTATTTTCATTTTCTGCCAGGGTCCGTTTGCATGAAATGCTTATAAAACCTCTGTTTTTACGCTGGCACTGTGAATCAAATCCAGTAGTATCACCTTGCTTCTTTCCACCGCTTCCGTAAACGTATCGGTTACGTTGGCTTTCCCGATGGTAAAGAGCAGCCGCGCATCTTTTAATTCCTGTCTTACCTGGGCGCTATCCACTTCCGAAAGAATCAGTTTGGTGCCACGATGTTTTGAGGATTTGTAAACTTCTTCCAGGGTTTTGATCCCGGTTGCATCGATGATCGGTACTTTACGCATGCGGAGGATCAACACCTTCGGCGGCTTTTCAATAAACCGCATCGCGTCTTTAAACTTGTAGGCGGCTCCAAAAAATAAAGGGCCGGTTATTTCATACACTTCTACCTGGGGCGGAATGTCATAATTTCCGATCGCTTCCCGGTCTGTTCCTTCTGCACTGTCATCTATTTCCTTCGTCAGCACATTGACATTGCTGAATTTGATCATGTTCCGCATAAACAGGAAAGCAGCCAGCACCATGCCGACCTCAATGGCCACGGTCAGGTCAATTAGTACGGTGAGCAGGAAGGTTGTCAGCAAAACCGCAACATCCGTCCGGGGACCCTTCATCACGGAAATAAAACTCCTCCATTCGCTCATATGGTAGGATACCACCACTAATATCCCGGCCAGTGTGGCCATGGGGATCAGCGAGGCCCATTGGCCAACAAATAACATGATCAGCAATAAAGTGAGGGCATGAATGATCCCCGCTACCGGTGTACGGCCACCGTTTTTGACATTGGTGGCTGTGCGGGCAATGGCGCCGGTGGCGGGAATTCCTCCAAAGAGAGCGGAAAAAATATTGGCCGTTCCCTGCGCAACCAGCTCCATATTCGATTTATGGTTGCCGCCGATCATGCCATCCGAAACCACCGCTGATAAGAGGGATTCAATGGCGCAGAGCAGGGCAATAGTGAAGGCGGGGAGGATTAAATTTTTAATAGTCAGATAATCCAGGTGCGGGATCACCGGCCTGGGTAAAGAGGAGGGGATATTTCCAAACTTGCTGCTGATGGTTTCTACCGGCATCCGCAACCCGTGCATCATCGCCGTTGTTACCAGGATGGCAACCAGGGAGCCCGGTATTTTATGGGTTATTTTTGGCCAGTATATAATGATGATAATCGTTACAACGGCAAGCAGTAATGAATAGACATTGATTGCCCGGAAATGCTGAAAAAAACTTACCCACTTCGATATAAAATCTGCAGGAACACTGCCCATTTTCAATCCAAGGAAATCTTTTACCTGGGAGGAAAAAATGATCAGCGCAATACCGCTGGTAAAGCCGATAATCAGGGGATGGGGAATGAATTTGATAACGGCGCCCAGGCGTGCAAGGCCCATGATGATGAGCATCACGCCGGCCATAAATGTGGCGATCACCAATCCGTCCACTCCATGTTCCTGTACAATGCCGTATACGATAACGATAAACGCGCCCGTAGGTCCCCCGATCTGCACCCGGCTTCCGCCCATCGCCGAAATAATGAAACCGGCAATAATGGCCGTCACCAGTCCTTTTTCAGGAGAAACACCGGAAGCAATGGCGAAAGCTATGGCCAGGGGTAACGCAACAATTCCAACAATCATACCGGCCAGCACATCTCTGCCGAACTGATGGGAATTGTAGTTTTTAAGCGTAACAAATAACTTCGGTCTGAACATAGTTACCCGCAAATTTAACTATCCTTTCCGGCAGCGCATTCATCTATTTTATATGGATGCAGACTGAATCAAAAATATACCTGCTGTTAATTAGACATTATCCGTTTTTTTAATAATATTCACTCATGGGTGACTTACTGAACGATCTCTAGGCTCCGGCATTTTATAAAAAGCAGACACGGGCCCTGACAGCGGTTATGCCTTCCTTCAACGGACAAAGTTTTACCTTGCAGATATTTACGGACGTCTTCAGCGAATACGAATTGAAAGCGCGCATCGGCATACGACCGGGGTGCTGCATGGTTTTATGCCTCTGATTTTAAAAAGGCCTTCAGGATCTGTGAAAAAATATACGCGCCGGGAGCCAGGATCCCTGTTCACAGGAAACGGTCTTTTAAAAAGATAACCACCCGTACGTTTTACCCCGGGAAACACCGGTTGTCCATTATTGTAAACGGGGAAGAGAAACTGGTGAAGGGCTTTACCGTTACAGGCGCCAGTCCACGATCCGGTTCACCCATTCGGGCTGGTAGGGAACGGTAACCCTGATGTAGTTATCGGTAAATCCTTCCATCATCGCTTTGTCACGACTGCGTTCGAAAAGTACTTTGCGGGTTTGACCGGCATGCAGTGCGGTAAAATATTGTAATTTCTGAAAAGAGAGATTGCGCAGGATTTTATTTCTTTCATTACGCACTGAAACCGGAACAACGGGTTTCATGCCGGCCGCCCGGGTATGTTCCCTTTCCGAATAGGTGAACACATGCAGGTAGGAGACTTCCAGTTCCTGCAGGAAATCCCGGGTTTCCCTGAAATCCGCATCTGTTTCTCCCGGAAAACCGACAATGACATCGGCGCCGATCGCGGCATGCGGCATCAGCGTTTTGATTCTTGCCACGCGGTCGGCATACAACTCACGCAGGTATCGCCTGCGCATGGCGGCCAGTATTTTATTACTGCCGCTTTGCAGGGGAATATGGAAGTGGGGCATGAAGCGGTCGCTGTTAGCCACCAGGTCGATGATATCGTTTGTAAGCAGGTTCGGTTCAATGGAAGAAATCCGGAAACGGGGCATTTCCTTTACCAGGTTAAGAGCCTGAGTTAATTCAAAAAAATTTGAAGATTTTCCATTGCCGCCCGGATCGGTATTCCCAAAATCGCCGAGGTTCACCCCCGTTAAAACAACCTCCCGGATTCCTTTTGCCGCGAGTTCACGAACATTTTCCACTACATGGTCGAGGCTGTCGCTCCGGCTTTTGCCGCGGGCCAGGGGAATGGTGCAGAAACTGCACTGGTAGTCGCATCCGTCCTGCACTTTCAGGAAGGCCCGGGTGCGGTCGCTCAATGAATAGCCATCGTGAAAATCCTGCACCTGTTCAATGTCGCAACTGCAGATTTTGGCCGGATCCCCTTTCACCAGTTCCCGGATATGGGCGGCCATATTGAATTTTTCTGCAGCGCCCAGTACCAGATCCACCCCGGGAATCCCGGCAATCTCTTTGGGTTTCAACTGGGCATAACAGCCGGTGATGACAACAAAACTTCCGGGTGACTTCCGTTGGATCTGACGCACGAGATAGCGGCATTCCCGGTCTGCGTTTTCTGTAACGGAACAGGTATTGATCACATAGATATCCGCCAGTGAATCAAAAGGCTTTTTCTCAAAACCTGCTTTCTCCATGAGCCGGGAGATGGAAGAGGTTTCGGAAAAATTGAGCTTGCAGCCCAGGGTATGAAAAGCGACGGTTTTTGGCCGGTTCATAAGGGCGCAAAGATAATATCATTCATGCAGATGCCATTGTAATTGGGAAACATTCCCGCCAATTGGTTATTTTCGTTTTAGACAGCGTGTATCGGGTAGCGGATTTCTTATACGATCCACGATCTGCGACCCGCGATAAAGAATAATTTAAATTGATGAAGGGCCTCTCCAGCAAATTGTACACGATTTATGCCCTGTTCTGGTTCGTTTTTTTCACCTTGCTTGCATTTCCATTGGTCATCATTTTCTCTTTTTTCGGAAAAAGAAGGGGAGGTAACCTGATCTGTGCTATGGCCAGGGTCTGGGCCGACATATGGTATTTCCTCGTGGGTATCCGGCATGAAAATATTTTCGAGTCCCCCTATGATCCGGCCGGGAATTATATTTTCCTGTTCAATCATATTTCCTACATGGATATACCTTCTCTTTTCAAAGCAATCCGTAAGCAGCCCTTTCGTATGCTGGGTAAGGAGGAAATCAAAAACATCCCGGTGTTCGGATTTATTTACAGCCGCGGGGCGGTGATGGTGGACCGGAGCAGCAGAAAACGCCGGGCCCAGAGCGTTCATGATCTGAAAAATCTGCTGGGCCATCACATATCCGTTGGCATTTTCCCCGAAGGCACATTCAATGAAACCGGGAATCCCCTGAAATCATTTTACGACGGGGCCTTTCGTATCGCTATTGAAACGCAGACGCCCGTAAAGCCGGTCCTGTTCCTGGATAACTATTCTTTAATGCATTATCATTCCCTGTTCAGTTTAAAACCTGGCAGGTCGAGGGCTGTTTTTCTGGAAGAAGTCAGCCCGGAAGGTTATAATATGCAGGATATTTCCAGGTTTAAACAAAAAGTCTTCGATATGATGGAAAGCAAGCTGAGAGCCTATCATGCCTCCTGGATTCAAACCGGGAACAAATAAACTTAAGCAGTCACCCGGTTGTATTATACATGTAATCCGATATAGATATTGTACGCAGAAATCATCATACCGCTGGCGCTTCCCAGGAACTACACCTGGCAGGTTCCGGATTCTTTTCTGGAAACCCTTCAGCCGGGATGCCGTGTGGAAGTATCCCTTAAAAACAAAAAATACGCCGGCATCATCAAACGGTTTATAACCGAAAAACCGGAAGCTTTTGATCCGCGGCCGATCGAATCAGTGCTGGACGCGGAACCCCTGATCTATCAGGAACAGCTGCAGCTCTGGGAATGGATCGCCGGGTATTATATGTGCTCGGAGGGTGAAGTCATGGCCGCTTCCCTGCCTGCCCATTTTAAGCTGAGCAGCGAAAGCACCCTGGTATTCGATGAACGCTTCGGTGATGATTTTTCTTCCCTGGATCACGACGAATACCTGGTGGCAGAAGCCCTCTTGTTAAAGAAGGAACTGAAAATTCCGGAAGTGCAGGAAATCCTACATGGCGCAGCTGCCTATCCGGTGGTCAAACGGCTCATTGACCATTCGGTATGTTATGTATATGAATCCCTGAAAGAACTCTACAAGCCCAAGACAGAAACATTTATCTCCCTGCACCCGGACTATGCCGCGGAAGAAAAACTCGAGGCCTTGCTGAATCAGGACAAGAAATGGTCGCGCTCCGAAAAGCAGATGGAACTGCTGCTTTCCTTTCTGCATATCCGGAAAACAGAACCCGAAGTGTCGCGTCCTTCCCTGCTGAAAAAATCCGGAGCCTCCGATGCACAGCTGAAAGCCCTGGTCACAAAAAATATCCTCGTCGCCGAACAGCGTCCGGTGGACCGGCTGCGGGTTCTGCCCCGGAATATTCAGGTTCCTTTTATTTTATCTGCGGTACAGGAAACGGCGCTGGCCGGAATCCGGAAACAATTTGAATCGAAGGGCGTCTGCCTCCTGCATGGATATACTTCCAGCGGCAAAACCCAGGTGTATATCAAACTGATAGAACAACAGCTGCTGGAAAACAAACAGGTGCTGTATCTCGTGCCGGAAATCGCACTCACTTCCCAGATTGTGCGGCGGCTGCAGTCCCATTTCGGAG
>DHWT01000043.1 GCA_002413325.1 Chitinophagaceae bacterium UBA5175
CTGCTGGAAAACAGCCTGCTCGTATTGGAACAGGGTGTGGCAGAAGGCAGAAGGGTATTTGGTAATATTATCAAATATGTAAAGATGGCGGCAAGTTCGAATTTCGGAAATATGTTTAGTGTAATGGGGGCGAGTGCTTTTTTGCCTTATCTTCCGATGTTGCCGATTCAGGTACTGACCAATAATCTTTTATACGATTTCTCCCAAACAACGATTCCGACAGATAATGTCGATGCTGACTGGCTTATCAAACCAAGGAAATGGGCTATTAGCGAGTTGCAGCGTTTTATCCTTTTCATTGGCCCCATCAGCTCTATTTTTGACTACCTGACTTTCTATATCCTGTGGCATTTTTTTGATTGCCGGAATAATGCCGCGCTCTTTCACACGGGGTGGTTTGTGGAATCTATTTTCACGCAAACCCTGATCAT
The DNA here is from genome assembly GCA_002413325.1 of Chitinophagaceae bacterium UBA5175. GTDB lineage: Bacteria > Bacteroidota > Bacteroidia > Chitinophagales > Chitinophagaceae > Puia. The sequence continues at coordinate 432 of DHWT01000043.1, forward strand.
TCATGTGATCCGGACCAACAAGATTCCGTTTATCGAAAGCCGTGCAAGCTGGCCTTTGATCATAACATCCGTCATCATTGTAGCAGCCGGGGCCTGGCTTACTGTTTCACCATTGGCTGAAACCCTCGGCTTTGTCAGGCTACCCACGCTCTATTGGTTATGGCTGGCCGGTATTTTGATCGGCTATGTGTCTCTTACGCAGTTGGTTAAAAATTGGTTTAACCGGAAATTCATAGAGCAATGACATAAATGCATCCGGATATGTTTTATAGTTTTAGACCTGTGTATCTGATCCTGCATGCTCAATCACTTAAAAATGGGTGACACGCTGCCAGAATATATTGAACGGCTTGAATTACTGGCTTTTTTTGCCGGTTATCCGCTCGTATATAGCATCATGCACTTTATAGCGGGTGCCCGGGGCAGACCAACAGGTCCTTTTTGGAACAGGACGATAAAACTTCTGCCCGTTGCCTATGCATTAACAGGAACCTTGTTTCTGGGACTTGTGTTAAAGGATATCAAGGCAGGTGCAGCCCTGAGACCCACGGATCTGTCTTTTCATATCTCTTTCCTGCAAATATGGGGTATCGTGGCCGTTCTGTTCTGGATTCCGCTGTTGGCTAAAAAGCCAGTTTACAGTTTAGCTCATAGCCTGATCTTTTTTTCCCTTTTGCTGAAAGATATCCTGATGGGACTGGGTTCCGTTTCAGGAAGGGACATCGTCAAAAACGATATGAAAATCTATGCGGTGAGTTTTCTCTTAAATCTCATTTCTCTTGGAATTATAATCATATTTTATTTCTTTCTGGCACAAATAAGTGCACGCAAAAAGTAAAACACTGGTTATAATTAAGCGCTTCCTCCCTCTTTTTGGTAGATGAAATACACCAGTTACCGCTATTTTCTGTGGTAGTGATAAAAGTCACGGCGGATTATGAGATAAGTCATGATCGAATGTTCTATTCTGGAATAGTTTTGTTACCGTTTAGTTAATTATAATTTATTATTCCCTAAAAAGGTTTTTTATGAAACTATTTAGTAACAATACGCTCCTCGTCATATTGGTTCTTATCAGCGGATACGGGTATGTGATTGGTTGTACGCATGAAAATCTGCCGCCTCCGGCGCCTGCTTCAAATACACCAGTCATTGTGCATGGTTCGGATATCCTTTTGCCTGGCGAAATGACTAAAGGGGATACCACGCAGTGGAAACTGGATAAGGTTCATTCCAGTGTATTATGGTCTGGCAGTTATATTGGGGCAGCCGGATTATTGACCGGTCGGTTTAACCAGTTTGGTATGCACGATGTAAAAGACCCCGAAAAAACCTACTATGTCACCAAGGCCCAACCGTTGATGGATACATCCTGGGCTTTTTATGAAAATGCTCCGGAAAGAACCTATTTCAACGGTTATGTGCAGATAAACACATCCAACACCGGGGAACCCGGTCGGGATACCGGATGTAATATTACAAACCTGGGCACCATAAAGATTATTTCGGGCTCCCAGAATCTGACTGATTCCAATCTGGCACAAATCCATTCCACCAAAGTGGAATTTGATACCCAGAGCCAGGACTATATTGTCACATTCAACCTTACCTGGAAGGGATTGCTTTCTGCTCCGCTGACCCAGTCTATTGTCGGCAGATTGAAATACATCAAAAAAGCTGTAGTCGGTGCCGGAACCACCGCACCCTATAGTGTGTTCGGTTTGCAGCTGAACTTCCAGTTCGACTGCAGGGACTTTGGCATCACAAGTACCAGCATATCGGATAAAATTGATATTGAGTGCAACATGAATTTCAACAATAAATAATCACCCTAAATGAAGTTATAATGAAACGACTATTAATATATTCTGGTCTTCTCTTCGCCATGGGTGTTATTTTAACCGGGTGCTATAAGGACCTGAATATTCCACCCACAGTCATTAACCCGGACGGTCCTCCGCAGGTAGTAAATTATGGTACTGATCTGGCACCCCTTTTCAACACCAGTTGCGCAAAGTCCGGCTGCCATGTGAGCGGAGGCCATCACCCTTTTATGAATTCTGATATTTCATATAATGAAATCGTCAATGGGGGGTTTGTAAATACACTGGTTCCCAAGGAGAGTATTTTGTATATCATGATCAACAGCGACATGAAAGAGTACATTCCTTCTGCTACAGACAGACAGAAAGTGTATGACTGGATAAGAAACGGTGCGCCAAATAATTAAGTGATTTTAAAAAACTGATCAATGAAAATTATTAATACCAGGAGGAGAAGCAGGCTGGTAACTGCAATCTGCCTCAGTATGAGCCTGCTTCTGTTGCAGGGTGTTGCCCTGGCACAGGACGACAGCACGGCACCCGCCAATTCTACCGTAGCGGTTTTGCCGTCAAAACCGGTCAGGAACACGTTTCAGAGTCAATGGATTATCGATAATCAGACCGTAATGGTTCCCGTGAAAGGTTCATTGGAATTGGATTTCCAGCATCGTTTTGGTGTATTGGGTAATGGATACCAGGATATGTACGGACTTTTTTCACCTTCATTCAATATTCGCATAGGTGCGAGTTATACCCCGGTTAAAAATCTGAGCCTGGGAATCGGTATCACAAAAACAGATTTACTCTGGGGTGCCAATGCCAAATATGCTATCATTACCCAAACCCCCGGCAAATATCCGGTAAGTGTTACATTTTTTGGAGACATGGCTGTGAATACCAAAGCAGATGCGACGTTATACGATGGCAGCGAGATCCAGCACAGCAGTGACCGGTATTCCTTTTTTTCCCAGGTGATCATTGCCAGGAAAATTTCAGATAAATTATCTGTGCAGGTAGCCGGAAGTCTGTCCCACCAGAATGCGGTAGGCGGGTATTATACCAAAAACGACAGCACCGGCACCGCCACTTACCAGTCCATGTACCATGATCATTTTGCCATTGCGGTATCTGCCCGGTACCGGATTACCAATGTAACTGCGCTGATCGTTGATTATGACCAGCCCCTGACATCCCATCCTGCTTATAATCCAAATCCGAATTTGGCTTTAGGAGTGGAATTCAGTACCAGTGGACATTGCTTCCAGATGTTTGTTACGAATTACAGCTGGCTGAACCCCCAGTACAATAATCTGTACAACAGCAACAGTCCTTTTTCCTATACAGATAAGGCAACAGGCCAGTCTGTGAAGGGTGGTCAGTGGCTGATCGGGTTCAACATAACCAAATTGTGGAATTATTAAACGGGTACCGGACTGAATGCAAATCAAGCCAATCCATTAACACGTAACCTATAACCCCTGGTTCATAAAAAATTCAGGGGTTTTTTATGATCCGTTATCTTTATCGGAGTATAATAAAAAAGGATTTTTTTGAAATTCTAAAATCCGTGATCAATCAATGGATATTCTGAGTGCCATCAAGAAGCTGCATTACCGTTTAAAGTCAGCTTTTCAGTATATATTAGTTGTGATCATCAACCTGTTTTTATTTTCCTGTACCGGTCCTGTTGATCCGGGGATGAAAAACCACCAGACTGATAGCGTGCCGGCCCTGAAAAAGGACAACAGGAAAAAGCCGCCTTCCAGTTTCCATGATACGGTAACCATCCGTGCACGGTCTGCTGTTTTTTTTCATCCCGATTCCCTGCAACTGATAAAAATTAAAGCAGTCAATGAAAAAATGATTTTTGAAAGCCTCATACATGATTGTTTTTATCAAATGAGGAATGCCCGTCTGGTCATTCAAAGAGACTGGCCGGATATTCAAATAACAGATATTTCAAAAATCCGCTGGCTGAATTTCATCAGGTCGGATGGCAAAAAGAAAATCATTGATCTGGATGCTGTCAATGACATATGCGGCATTTATCTATTTAATCCCATCCGGGATCCCGAACGCATTGATATGATGAATATCGATACAGAGCTGGAGTTTTACTTTAAAAAATAAAGGGTGTCCATTTTGAATTTATGTAATCTGTCTGCTTTCACAGGAGGTTTATTCGTTTAAAATAATTATGCGGAGCCGGCGTATCGCCGGGTACCGGCATTTTTACCTTCGTTTTCAGGATCATCCCTTAAAAGAATCAATAAGCCACCGCAGATTGGATTTATTTTTAATTGAGGTTATTCCGTATTCTTTTCCCGGGAGATTCCCCTGGATATTACAGGAAGAACGCGGAATAAAACCGCGTGTGCATTCAATTCAGTTTCATAAACCAAATCCTTCCTAATTTTATAATTAAATCTTTCCCGGTTTTATGAAACTACCTGTTTACCTGGACAACAATGCCACGACCCCCTGCGATCCGCGGGTACTCGAAGCCATGCTGCCCTGGTTTACCGAAAAATTTGGAAATGCCGCAAGCAACAGTCACCAGTACGGCTGGGAAGCGGCGGAGGCAGTGAAGATGGGTCGTGAACAGGTTGCTTCATTGATCGGGGCAGATCCCAAAGAAATCATTTTTACATCAGGGGCCACGGAAAGCGATAACCTGGCCTTAAAAGGAGTATTTGAGATGTATGCCGGCAAAGGAGATCACATTATTACTGTTCGAACGGAACATAAAGCCGTTCTGGATACCTGCCAACACTTGGAAAAAAGAGGTGGCGAAATCACTTATCTTAACGTTAACAGGCAGGGATTGATCAGCCTGGAAGAAATGGAAGCAGCGATTACCGGCCGGACCATCCTGATCGCCATTATGTACGCCAACAATGAAACGGGCGTGATCCAGCCCATCCGCGAAATCGCTGCCATCGCCAAAAAGCACCGCATCATTTTTTTCACCGACGCCACTCAGGCCGTGGGCAAAATTCCGGTAAATGTTACCGGGGACGGGATCGATCTGATGTCCCTTAGTGCGCATAAACTCTATGGTCCAAAAGGGTTGGGCGCGCTCTATGTTCGCCGGAAGGATCCAAGGGTCCGCCTGGTTGCCCAAATGAACGGGGGTAATCACGAAATGGGTATGCGGAGCGGTACGCTGAATGTGCCCGGCATCGTGGGTCTCGGCAAAGCTTGTGAACTGGCAGCAGCCTGTCAGTCAGATGAAAGTAATTCTCTACAGGCCTTAAGGGATTACCTGGAAGAATCCCTGCTCCAATTGCCCGGATGTAGCCGGAACGGTTCTGCCGTTAACCGGCTGCCGCAGGTAACCAACCTGCAATTTGCAAATTGCCATTCCGGCGAACTGATGATCCGCCTGAACAAACATATCGCTGTTTCCTCCGGTTCCGCCTGCAGCTCGGTATCACCCGAACCCAGCCATGTACTGATTGCCATGGGACTTACGGAAGCGGAAGCCCATAGTTCTCTTCGTTTCAGCCTGGGCCGGTTTACTACCCGGGAAGAACTGGATTATGCCATTTCAAAAATCCGGGAGGCAGTGGGGCAACTGAATCCCGATTTAAGAATTATTTAATTGAAATATCATTTCTCCAACCATTCTGAATTCAGTAAATTACAGAACTGCTAAACCATTTCCTTGAATCCATTATTCTAGTCAGGCCATTCAAAACACCAGCCTATGTGCGGTAACGATTGCAAAGCTAAAAAATCCATCAGTCCGAAACAGGCTGCCGGGATGTGGAGTGGGTTACTCCTGCTCCTGATACCCAAATGCCCGTTCTGCTTTATGGCTTTTTCCAGTGTGCTGGTAATTTGTGGAGAGAACGGCACCGGGCACAGCAACCGTAATTTTTACTCGGCAACCACCCTGATACTTACGGCCATCTTTTGCGCAACCGCATTGCTCAGCATCATCCTGTATTACCGGCCGGGGAGAGGAAAATACGCCCTCCTGATGGCAGTCCCGGGCATGATAACCCTGATTTTCAGCGTAACCGCAGGAGGAGGTATTTCCTTATATTATACCGGGGCCTTGCTGGTGCTGGCGGGACTCCTGCGCAATAGTGGTTTATGGTCCTTATGGATGAAATCGATCCTTACGAAAAAAACTGCGTACTGAGTGCGCAGGTATATTAGACTATAGGCGGACTGCCGTCAAAAGAAGTCCTTTCCAATATCTTCCCTGTCCAGACAAAGAACACAATGCTTTGCTGTTTGCCATTTGGTTTAGTAATTACAAGAGATCATTCAGAAACACTAAAAATTACATTATGATTCCCCAATCCTTTCAGTATGAATCACCCGGTACAATGGCTGATGCCATCGCCCTTTTGGAAAAACACGGAGATGAGGCGAAGATTCTTTCAGGCGGACATAGCCTGATTCCCATGATGAAACTGCGCTTTGCCACACCGGAATACCTGATCGATATCAACGGTATTCCGGGTCTTTCCTATATCAGGGAAGAAAAAGGCACAGTGAAAATCGGAGCCCTTTCACGGGAAGCAGAGATCGAACATTCGGACCTCCTGAAAAAACACTTTCCCATTTTCGCCGACGTCACCAAACTGATCGCCGACCCACAGGTACGCAACAGGGGAACCATCGGTGGTAACCTGGCGCACGGTGATGCGGCCAACGACCACCCTGCGGTGATGATGGCATTGCAAGCGACAGTTATCGCTACGGGCAGCGGTGGAAGCCGTTCGATTCCGATCGACGAATTCTTCTTTGGGTTTTATACTACTGCCCTGAAACAAAATGAAATCCTGACCGAGATCCAGATACCCGTTCCCCCTGCAGGTACGGGCAGCGCTTATCACAAACTGGAGCGTAAAGTGGGCGATTATGCCACAGCCGGCGTGGCCGTGCAGTTGACCGTGGATGGAAAAGGCGTGTGCAAGGCCATCGGTATCGGCCTCACCAATGTGAATCCGATACCCCTGCGGGCCGTACGTTCGGAACAGGCCCTGTTGGGTAAGGTTATAAATAGTGAAAATATCGCCCTGGCAGCACAGTTTGCTTCGGAAGACTGCAACCCGTCGGCTGACCTGCGGGGCAGTGAAGAATACAAACGCGCCATGGTTGCCGTGTTGGTAAAACGTATGGTTTTGAAGGCGGCTGAGCGGGCGATGGGAAAATAGCCTGTAAGCCGGAAATAAGTGAAAAAAATATTACGCTCATACTAAAATACGATCTATGAATAAGGTAATAACCGTAACAGTAAATGGTGTGCAACAGGTCCTGGAAGTGGAGCCCCGCACCCTGCTGGTACATATGATCCGTGAAATCCTGAATCTTACTGGTACCCATATCGGCTGCGATACCAGCAGTTGCGGCGCTTGTACCATCCTGCTCGATGGGAAGTCAGTCAAATCCTGCACCATACTGGCCGTGCAGGCAAACGGGAAATCCATCACCACGATTGAAGGCATATCCACTGAAGGGGAGCTGAACCCGATCCAGGAGGGATTCAAGGAAAACCACGGACTGCACTGTGGATTCTGCACCCCGGGTATGATCATGCGCATTACCGAACTTCTCAAAGATAATCCGGACCCCACGGAAGAGGAGATCCGCTGGGGCATTTCCGGCAACCTCTGCCGCTGCACCGGCTACAACAATATCGTAAAAGCGGTGCTCTATGCCAGTGCCAAAATGCGGGGCGTGCCTACTGCATCCACCGAACCGGAATTTGTATAACAGATTTAATAACCGAATTCAATTATTATTATGATACAATGTAAAACATCCAAGGAAATCAGTGGCATGGGTCATTCGATGAAACGGAAGGAAGACGTCCGCTTTCTCCATGGGAAGGGTCATTATATTGACGACCTCAAACTGCCCGGCATGCTGTATATGGATATTGCCAGGAGTCCTTATGCCTATGCGAAAATTAAAAATATCGATATATCAGAGGCCATGAAAGTACCGGGGGTTGTTGCCGTGGTAACCGGCAAGGACCTGGAAAAATACAACCTGCACTGGATGCCCACGCTGATGTCAGACACGCAGATGGTATTACCCACCGACACGGTGATGTACCAGGCCCAGGAAGTAGCCGCCGTCATTGCCACCAGCCGTTATGCTGCACGCGACGGCCGGGAAGCCGTGAAAGTAGAGTACGAGGTAATGAAACCGGTAATAGATCCTTTTAAGGCAATGCATGCTGATGCGCCGGTGCTCCGCACCGACAAACCCGGTAAAAAAGACAACCACATCTGGCACTGGGAAGTTGGCGACAAGGCCAAAACAGAAAAGGTATTCAAAGACGCCGAAGTGGTGGTGAAACAGGATATGTACATCCCGCGTATTCACGTGTCCTCCATCGAGACCTGTGGCTGTGTGGCCGATTACGACAAAGTGAACAACCACCTGACCATGTATATGACCACCCAGGCACCGCATGCCATCCGGACTGTGATTGCCCTGGTGGCCGGGCATGTGGGTCTTTCAGAAGAAAAGATACGCGTTGTTTCACCCGATATCGGCGGCGGATTCGGCGGCAAAGTACCCGTCTATCCCGGTTATGTGATCGCCATCGCGGTGAGCTTTCTTACCGGAAAACCGGTGAAATGGATCGAGGACCGGAGTGAAAACCTGCAGGCAGATTCTTTTGCACGTGATTATCATATCACGGCTGAACTGGCCGGCACCAGGGCCGGAAAGATTCAGGCCACCCGGTTTAAAGTACTGGCCGATCATGGTTATACCGATGCGTCGGCCAATCCCTCTAAATTTCATACCGGCCTGTTTTCAATTGCTACGGGTTCTTACGATTACGACACGGCTTATATGGAAGCAGATGCCGTATATACCAACAAACCTCCCGGTGGCGTGGCCTATCGCTGTTCTTTCCGGGTAACGGAAGCGGTACATGCCATAGAACGTATTACCGACCGGTTTGCATTTGAAATCGGCATGGACCCCGCGCGGCTTCGGATGAAGAATTTCATTAAGAAAGAAGATTTCCCCTGGAAATCCCCGACAGGCTGGATTTATGATAGCGGGGATTATCATGCCGGTCTCAAAAAAGCCATGGAGGCCATAGGTTACGATGCCCTTCGGAAAGAACAGATTGAAAAACGAAAAAAGGGAGAACTGATGGGCATTGGCATTTCCACTTTCACAGAAATCGTAGGAGCCGGACCTTCCAAAGACTTCGATATCCTCGGAATAAAAATGTTCGACAGTGCTGAAATCAGGGTGCACCCCACGGGTAAGGCGATTGCACGCTTCGGCACCAAGTCGCAGGGACAGGGTCATGAAACCACCTATGCGCAGATCATCGCCGAAGAGCTGGGCATCCCGGCTGCCAATATCCAGATTGAGGAAGGAGATACCGATACCGCTCCTTATGGACTGGGAACCTACGCCAGCCGCAGTACACCGACTGCCGGCGCAGCCGCCGCTGTGGCTGCCCGCAAGCTGCGGGATAAAGCGCGTAAAATCGCGGCCTACCTCCTGGAAGTAAGTGAAGACGACCTGGTATGGGAAACCGGTAAGTTTTACGTGAAAGGAGCACCGGAAAAATCGAAAACCATCCAGGAGATCGTATTCGCTGCGTATACCAACCATCCGCAGGGTATGCAGGCAGGCTTTGAAGCCACCCATTATTATGATCCGCCAAACCTTACGTTCCCCAGTGGCGCTTATATCTGCGTGGTGGATATCGACAAGGAAACCGGTGCCATCCATGTGCGCCGTTTTGTAGCCATCGATGACTGCGGTCATATCATCAACCCCATGATCGTTCAGGGACAGGTACATGGCGGACTTACGCAGGGTATTGCACCGGCCATGTATGAAGAGCTGATTTATGATGAAGACGGGAATATCCTGAACGGCACATTGATGGATTACCTGGTGCCTACGGCGGTGGAATCGCCGAAATGGGAAACGGGTCACGTGGTAACCCCTTCGCCCCATCACCCGATCGGCGCAAAAGGCGTGGGTGAATCACCCACTGTGGGATCGCCACCTGCTATTGTCAATGCCATCGTGGATGCACTGTCGCCTTACGGCATTAAACATATGGATATCCCCGTCACGCCCTTCAAAGTATGGAAGGCGCTGAAGGAAAAAGGAGTTGTATAATTCCGACAGCGGAATCTGCAAACCAAAACGATCCCTCTTTTCACGCCGGCCCTATGCTCAGCGTGAAAAGTTGGGTTTGTATTATCCAAAAAAAATCTAAGTAACATGACAACATCAATAACAAAAACCTTTGAGGTGGATTCTACGGTTGAAGAAACCTGGGCCAACCTCAGCAACCCCGAAAAAGTGGTAATCTGTGTTCCGGGGGCTTCCCTGACTGAAAAAGTCGACGAAAATAATTACAAAGGAGAAGTGGAACTCAAATTCGGGCCGGTAAAAGCCAAATATGCAGGACTGATCCATTTTCTGGAAAGAGATGCAACAGCGCACAAGATGGTGCTCAAAGGAACGGGCACCGACAGTAAAGGAAAAGGAGGCGCCGACATGAAGATGGAGGGGAATTTGGCGACTAAGGGCAGAGGTACTGAAGTGAAAGTTTCCATGGAAGTAAACATCACCGGCATGCTGGCACAATTTGGTTCCCGGATGATCAACGACGTGACGAATCAGATCTTCGACCAGTTTGTAAACAATTTCAAAAACCAGCTGGAAGGCAGGGAGGTGGATAGTAAACTGCATACCGGTTCCATGGTAGGAAATGTGGTAAAGGGAATTTTTGGAAAAAAATAAAATAAAGTGCGTTCTTTTGATAATCCATCACAGATCATTGAGGCGCTCGACAGGCAGCAGTATATTGCGGAGGAAGAATTCGCAACATCCCTGTACCTGTTGCTGAAGCTGCATAAACCCCTGCTGCTGGAGGGTCCGCCCGGTGTCGGTAAAACAGAGATTGCACCCGTACTATCGGCATTGCTTGATACCGAACTCATCCGCCTGCAATGTTATGAAGGCCTTGATGTAAATGCAGCCGTATATGAATGGAATTACCAGAAGCAGTTACTGGGTATCAAATTACAGGAAGGCAGCGGGCTCTCTGTCTTAGAAAAGGAGAAGCATATTTTTGGACACGAGTACCTGCTGGAGCGACCGCTGCTGCGGTCTATTATGGCTGAAAACCGGTCGCCGGTGCTGCTGATTGATGAGCTGGACCGTTCAGATGAAGAGTTTGAAGCCTTCCTGCTGGAGCTGTTATCAGCTTTCCAGATCAGTATCCCTGAAATCGGTACGGTGAAAGCAAAACACAGGCCCTTCGTCATTCTTACCTCGAACCGGACGAGGGAATTGAGTGATGCATTGAAAAGGCGCTGCCTCTACCACTGGATCGATTATCCTGACCTGGAAAAGGAAATGAGGATCGTGAAGAAACATCTGCCTGATATTGAAGAAAAGTTATTGAAACAGGTAGTGAACTCGGTGCAGCAATTCCGTAAACGCAAACTGGTAAAAACACCCGGTGTATCGGAAACCATCGACTGGGCCGAATCGCTGCTGGCCCTGGGATACCGCGAGCTGAATGCCGGTGCTTTTGATCAAACGCTGGGATGTATCTTAAAATCAGCGGAAGATATCAGCCAGGTTCGAACGGAAAATGCAGATGTATTTATGTAAAGGCAGCAGCAGATTTTTCAATAATATTTGTTATGAAGCAACAGGCATATGCAGCGGGGAGTGTAACGGAAAGTATTGTGGCATTTGCGCAGTTTACGCGCAGTCATGGCCTGAACGTTGGTATACAGGAAACGCAGGAAGCCCTGATGTCGGCGGAATGCGGATTACTGATACACCGCGAACAATTCCGGGGTGCCCTGAAAGCCATCTTCTGCCATTCGCCAGAAGAATGCCACCTGTTTGAAAAACTATTCCTCCTCTACTGGGATACTAACCCTATAGACCTGCAGGAAGTGAAAAGCAGGACTTCCGTGCAAGGTATGATTGCAAAAAAAACCAACACGTCGCTGGTGATGCTGGGCAGGGGGAGGACGGACAAAGAAACGGAAGAAGGGAAAAATATATCGGGAGCCAGTGAAACAGAGCGGTTGAAGAAAACAGATTTTTCCAGCCTGGGATCCCTGGAGGCCGGTGTGCTGGAAGAAATCGCCCGTAAACTTTTTCAGCAGATGGCGGTCAGGCTGCGGAGGCGGATGAAAGAAAGCCGCCGTGGCGGACAAGTGAACCTGCGCCGCACCATTCGCAGAAGTATCGGATATGGTGGTGAACCGGTTGACCTGTTAAGGAAAGCCCAACGTCCCAAGAAAACGCGGCTCATCGTATTGCTCGATGTAAGCGGTTCGATGGACAAATACAGTTATTTCCTTTTGTTGTTTATTTGTGCGCTCCGCGAAAACTTCAGGCAGCTTGAATCTTTTATTTTCAGCACCTCGCTGTTACGGATCAGTAAGGCCCTTCGGCCCGGCAGCATCCAACGCGTATTATCGGTTATTTCGGACCAGGCTGAAAACTGGTCGGGCGGAACGCGCATCGGGACCTGTTTGCAGACCTTCAACGAAAAATATGGCAGGCAGATTCTGAATGGTTCACCAACCATCATGATCCTGAGCGACGGGCTGGATACGGGTCCTCCTGCTTTGCTGGCTGAAGAATTGAAAAAAATGCACCGCCGTTCGAAAAGGATTGTCTGGCTGAATCCACTGAAGGGAACCCGGGGGTATGCACCTACGGCCGGCGGTATGCAGGCAGCCATGCCGGAACTGGATGAATTCCGGTCGGCCCACAACCTGAATTGTTTACTGGATCTTGAAAACATCCTGGCATATGCTTGAAAATTTTTTAGAAAATACGCAGGAGCTCAGTAAAAACAACGAGCCCTTCGCCATTGCCATGGTGGTGCGGCGCGAAGCGCCCAGCAGCGGTAAAACCGGCGATAAAGCCGTCATTAATAAATTCGGAGAGCTGGCCGGGTGGATCGGGGGAGGCTGTGTAAAATCCATTATCATCAAAGAAGCGGAAGATGCTATGAAAAGCGGTAAGCCGAGGCTGGTAAAAATCGGCAATGCCCTGCCTGCCGCCAAACAGGAAGGCGTCATCGAATATAAAATGACCTGTCATAGTGAAGGCACGGTAGAAATATATATTGAGCCCGTACTCCCTGCCCCACACCTGCTGGTGATGGGCAATTCAGCCATCGCCCGCGCCCTCATAAAGTCCGGCAGGACGGCCGGATACCGGGTAACTGCAGTGGCACCGGACGCCAAACCCGGCAGCTTCGAAAAAGTGGATGAACTCATCACCCAGCTCAACCTGCAGCAGGTGAAAACAAATAACGCCTCTTTTATTGTGGTGGCCACGCAGGGTGAGCAGGATGAAACAGCGCTGGAACAGGCATTGTCGAAACCTGCTGCTTATGTTGGCTTTGTATCGAGCAGGAAGAAGAAAGCCCAGGTATTGGCCTATCTGGAGCAATCGGGGCTGGATAAAAAAAAGGTGGAACGGATTCATTCACCGGCCGGGATCGACATCAATGCGAAAACACCTGAGCAGGTGGCCATCAGTATACTGGCAGAAATCATCCAGGTTCAAAACAGTTTGCCTGGAGCTGCCGGGTTTACTAAATATGATGAAACCCGGGAAGAGGCAGGGAAACCAAAATTCTATATCAATCCCGTTTGCGGCGTGCCGGTGGATATCAAAAATCCGAAACATGTTATAGATTATAAAGGAGAACTGGTATATTTCTGCTGCGATGGCTGTAAGGTGAAATTTGAAGCGGACCCGAAAAAATATATGGAGAAAGATAAGGCGTAGGGAGCCGGATTCCTGCGGCATATAAATCATTTTTATAATGAAGGAAATCAAAGATATCATTCTGGCCTATGGGGAAGCACAGCAGCGGGGACAACAATCTGCACTGGCCACCGTGGTGCATCTGGATGGGTCCTCCTACCGGCGCCCGGGTGCGCGTATGCTGGTGACGGAAGAAGGACGGATGACCGGCGCGATCAGCGGCGGATGCCTGGAAGGAGACGCGCTGCACAAAGCCCTGATGGTCATGAACCAGCAGCGGGCCAGACTGGTCACCTACGACACCGGCGACGAAGATGATATTACTCTGGGTGTTCAGCTGGGATGTAACGGCATCATCCGGATATTGATTGAACCAATCATTCCCGAAAAACCTTTCAACCCGTTAGAACTGCTGAAAAAAATTAATGCCAAACGGCAACGGGCTGTATTGGTAACCCTGTTCGATGCGGACAGCATGAGCCGGGATCAGCCCGGTACCCGCCTGCTGCTTGAAGAAGACGGAAACAGTGTCGGTGAGGTGGACGATCCCTTATTGAAGACGACCTTGCTGGAAGATGCCGGTAAAGCCATGCGCATCCGGCAATCATTATTTAAGAAATATAAAACGACCAGTCAAAGCATCAGCGCATTTATAGAGTACATCCCGCCGGCCATATCACTGGTGATCGTGGGGGCGGGCAACGACGCGCAGCCGGTGCTGGGTATTGCAGATATCCTCGGTTGGGAAGCCAGCGTAGTGGACGGTCGTGCCACCCATGCTACTGCTGAACGTTTCGCGTCAGCCTGCCAGGTGCTCGTAGCCAGACCTGAGAAGGTGCTGGAACAGATACCCATCGATGAACAAACGGTTTTCGTACTGATGACCCATAATTATAATTATGATCTGGCCATGCTCAGGGCATTGCTTCAAACGAATGCTCCGTATATTGGGGTACTGGGACCCAGGAACAAGCTGGACCTCATGCTGGATGAAATACAGTCGGGCGGGACAAAACTGAACAGGGAACAGTTGAACAGGATCTATGGACCCGTGGGTTTGGATATCGGCGCTGAAACGGCCGGGGAAATAGCTCTTTCGGTTATTGCAGAAATTAAGGGGGTACTGATGGGGAAATCGGGGCAATCGCTCCGTCTTAAAGAAGAGGTGATTCATCCGCGTGAAGAGACGGTAATGGAAGAAAAAAGACTAAATTGAAAAAGATCCGGTTGAATCATTGTGCCATTGTACTGCTGGCGGCGGGCATGTCGGTTCGCCTGGGAAGTCCCAAACAGGTACTCGTCTACGAAGGAAAAACACTTTTACGGCATTCCGTGGAGGCGGCACTGGGCACGGGCATGCAGCCGGTGCTGGTTGTATTGGGCGCCAACCGGAACCTGCTGGAAAAAGAACTGGAAACGATAGCAGGAATCCGGACCGTCATCAACAACGGATGGCAGGAAGGAATGGCCTCTTCCATCCGCTGTGGTGTGGAAGCGGCCCTGCAACTGGAGCCCGGGCTGGAAGGACTGATCATTATGGTTTGTGATCAGCCTTTTGTGAGCACGTCGCTGCTGGAGGAATTGTTTCAAACCCAGCAAAAAACGGAGATGCCGGCAGTAGCCAGCAGCTACCGCGATAACCCGGGCGTGCCGGCGCTTTTTCATAAAAGCTTTTTCAACGAACTGCTGACATTGAAAGGAGATTCGGGAGCACGGAAGCTATTGAAAGATCAGGCAGACAGGGTGGCCCTGGTGCCTTTCCCGAAAGGAGAAACCGATATTGATACTATGAATGATTATATGGAATTGAAAGAATTAAAAGGGGAGGGACGGAATGATTAAAGATACCTATAACCGGGTGCATAATTACCTCAGGATTTCCCTGACGGATCATTGCAACCTGCGCTGTTTTTACTGCATGCCCGAGGAAGAATATGATTTTGCCCCGGCAGGCAAACTGATGCAGGCCCATGAAGTGGAAACACTGGCGAAGATTTTTGTGGAACAGGGAGTGGATAAAATACGGCTGACCGGCGGTGAACCACTGGTGCGAAAAGACGCAGGGGCAATTATACGGTCCCTGTCGAAACTACCCGTAGAACTTACGATCACAACGAATGGCACCCGTATCCATGAGTTTACCGGACTCCTGCAGGAAACCGGCGTTCGTTCGCTCAATGTAAGCCTGGATACACTCCATCGGGATAAGTTTCTGCAGATGACCCGGCGGGACCAGTTTGACCGCGTGATGCAGAATATCAGAATGCTTCTGGATGCAGGTTTTCATGTGAAGCTGAATGTGGTGGTAACCAAGGGGATGAACGATAACGAGATCAATGATTTTATCGCCTGGACAAAAGATGAACCCCTGGATGTGCGTTTTATAGAGTTCATGCCTTTCAGTGGCAACAGGTGGTCGAGCGACAAAGTATTCAGCTGGCAGGAAATATTACAACGCGCTGCGGAAGCTTACGACATGATTCCGCTTGGGCGCGACCATCATGGTACGGCGAAAAAATACCAGGTGCCCGGTCATGCCGGTACTTTTGCTGTCATCAGCACCATGAGCGAACCTTTTTGCGGAGATTGCAATCGCTTGCGTCTGACCGCGGATGGCAAAATGAAAAACTGCCTGTTCTCAAAATCCGAGACCGATCTGCTTTCGGCCCTGCGACGGGGAGAAGACGTATTGTCCTTAATAGAACAAAACATCCTGAATAAGGCCAAAGAACTGGGTGGTCAGTTTACCAAGGATTTTGAACACATCCATGCCGGCAGTATTCATAACAGGAGCATGATTACCATCGGGGGATGAAAATTGAAAATCCGGATATGATGATCTCTGTAGCCGATGCAAAAAAAATAATTGAAGAAAACAGTTTTACTTCCGCCCGGGTACTGCTTCCCCTGGATCAGGCGGGCGGACTGGTATTGGCAGAAGATTTTATTTCAGGGATTGATGTGCCTGCCTATCCCCAGTCATCCATGGATGGATATGCGTTTTCCTACGGATCATGGGGAAGGGGGAAGCGCTTGCATGTAACCGGTGAAATGGCTGCCGGCAGTGACCGGGTAAATAAAATTTTACCCGGAGAGACTGTACGTATTTTTACCGGCGCTGCGGTGCCACAGGGTGCCGATACCGTACTGATGCAGGAAAAATCGAAACTGGAAAATGGGGAGCTTGTTGTGGAAGATGATAACCTGAATGCGGGCGACAACGTTCGCCTGCAGGGCGCTGAAATTAAAAAAGGATCCCTGGCCCTGTCAAAAGGAACTTTGTTAACACCCGCCGCTATCGGTTACCTGGCAGGAATGGGACCTGGTCAGGTTCCTGTTTATCCCAGACCGGCTATCAGTATCATCGTTACGGGCAATGAACTGCAGGTCCCGGGTCAACCCCTGCAATATGGCCAGGTTTATGAAGCCAATTCTTTTTCCCTGTCTGCCGCCCTGCAGCAGTGCGGCTTTGGGGACCCGAAAAAATATTATTGCGGGGACAACCCGGCAATGCTGGCATCTCTGCTTGAGGAGACCCTGAACCATAGCGACCTGGTATTGCTTACCGGTGGCGTGAGTGTTGGCGATTATGATTTTACCCTGAAGGCAGCAGCACAATCCGGGGTCAAAAAACTGCTCCATAAAATAAAGCAGAAACCCGGCAAGCCCATCTTCTTTGGAAAAAAAGGCCACAAGCTGGTTTTTGGTCTTCCCGGCAACCCCGCATCGGTACTCACCTGTTTTTATATGTATGTGATTCCTGTAATAGAAAAATATATGGGAAAAAAATCTTTGCTGAAAACAATAACAACTGCATTTGGCAGCCTGGTAACGAAACCGGCCGGTATCACCTGGTTTATGAAAGGATATTTTGAAGGAGGGATCGTCAAGGCGCTCGACGCACAGGAATCGTACAGGCTCAGTTCATTTGCCCGTGCGAATTGCCTGATTCAGCTTGGAGAAGATCAAACCAACTGCAGCCCGGGCGACCGGGTTGACATTCACCTGTTACCTGTATAATGGATCCGTTTATGGATATGCTGATCGTTTTTTACCTCTTACTTTTTTTCGTAGCCTTTCTCTATGCATCAGTAGGTCATGGCGGCGCCAGTGGCTACCTGGCCCTGATGGCACTGTTCAATGTTGCTCCCGATGTAATGAAACCTACAGCCCTGCTGCTTAACTTATTCGTAGCAGGCACTTCTTTCATACAGTTTTACCGCGGCAGGCATTTTCTCTGGAAGATTTTTTTGCCGCTTGCCCTCGCATCGGTGCCCATGGCTTTTCTGGGTGGGTTAATAACGGTGGATGCAGTTATATATAAAAAAATGCTGGGACTTCTGTTGCTGATACCCATTGCAAGGTTCCTGTTTTTCAGGAATATCTCGGTAAACCAGCTTAAAAAACCCGGCATGGGTTTATCGCTGCTGATCGGCGGTAGTATCGGGTTACTTTCGGGTATGATCGGTATTGGTGGTGGTATCTTACTGTCGCCCATCATCCTGTTGCTAAAATGGACCGACCAGAAACAAACTGCTGCCATCAGTGCACTGTTTATTTTTGTCAACTCCTTATCGGGGCTGGGCGGACAATTTACCAAGGGGATTCATTTCAGCCCGGATATGGTGGCCTATGTGGCCATTGCGTTTGCCGGCGGACTCGGCGGCGCCTATTTTGGCGCTTTGCGTTTCCGGCAGGATGTGTTGAAATACCTGCTGGCATTTGTGCTGATGATGGCTTCCTACAAACTGCTTTTATGAATGTAAAAATTATTTTATTCGGTCAGCTTTCTGATATCGCTGGCGGCGACAGCCTGGTGCTGGAAGCAGTGACTGATACCAATGAATTACAGCAACGGCTGTTACAGCAGTACCCTGCCCTGGCGGCATCGAAATACATTATTGCTGTAGATAAGCAACTGGTACAGGAAAATACCAGATTACATGAAAACAACAGCATCGCGTTACTGCCCCCTTTTTCCGGCGGCTGATTATGGAGGAAAAAAAATCATATGAACGTTACCATCGCCAGATGATCCTGAAAGGATTCGGCGAAGCAGGGCAGCAAAAACTGGCCGGGGCAAAGGTACTGGTTATTGGCGCCGGTGGATTGGGATGTCCGGCTCTGCTCTACCTGGCCGCCGCCGGCGTAGGCGTATTAGGAGTGATGGATGATGATGTGGTGGCTTTGCATAACCTGCACCGGCAGCCTGTTTACCAAATGGAAGACATCGGTAAACCGAAAGCGCAAAGGGTAACTGTATTTTTACAGCAATTAAACCCGGACATACTTGTAATTCCTTATACAGAAAGACTCACTTCAGCCATTGCACTGGAAATCATAAACGGGTTTGATATCATCATTGATGGTACTGACAATTTTTCAAGCCGCTACCTGATTAACGACGCCTGCGTTTTGTTGAATAAGCCCCTCGTATCCGGCGCAGTTTCGCAATACGAAGGGCAGCTTTCCATTTTCAATGCTCCGCGGAAAGGAGAAGAGGCCGTCAATTACCGCGATCTGTTTCCCGAACCGCCGGCAGCCGGTGAAGTATTGAGTTGTGCAGAAGCAGGGGTATTGGGCGTATTACCCGGTATCATCGGAACCATGCAGGCTGCGGAAACCATCAAGCTGATAGCAGGCATCGGACAGCCCCTGGTGAACCGTCTCTATATTTTTAATGCGCTGAATAACCAGGGGTATGAGATGATCATACAGAAAAGAAAAGGAAGCGGCTCTTTAATCCCGTCCAGTGCGGAAACCTTCAGGCAAACAGACTATGAATGGCTTTGTGATCATGGAGCAAACCCTTTTGATATCAGCGTGGAACGTTTTGACGAATGTCTCAAATCAGGCAAGGCCCGTGTAATAGATGTAAGGGAATACGGGGAAGAGCCGGCCGCCCCTGAATTCGACCATGAACATATCCCCTTATCACAGTTAAGGACAAATTTCAAAATGAACGGTGCGGATATGGTATTGTTTTTTTGCCAGTCGGGTATCCGGAGCACGCAGGCCGCACGCTGGATGACCGATACATATGGAAATGGAAAAATGGTTTACAGTTTACAGGGCGGCATTTTAAATTATAAGAAACAACACGAATAGTATGAGCGAAAGGAAACCAAAAAACATTTTTGTGGAGGGGGCTATTACGCCTGCTTTTATTGCGGACCGTATCGGGGAGCAC
>DHWT01000099.1 GCA_002413325.1 Chitinophagaceae bacterium UBA5175
ATATTCCAGCGTTTTCTGATTTTTTTCGTAAACAAAATGAATGACGGTGCTGTCGGGCCGGGCACCAACCGGCGGTTTCATTTTTTCAAGAATATTGGCGCCTGTTTTAAAAGGCAGACAATCCACGAGTGGAAGGTAACGAAGGGTATACCATTGAATGTATATGGAAAACACCACGGTAATTCCCAGGATCAGCAGGCTGTTGTTTCTTGAGAAAACCGGTTTGATTTCCTTTCTGAAAATGAAAAGAATACCGATGAGCACAAACAGGATCAGATCTTTAATAAATGAACCCATCGCCTGCAGCGGGATGCAGTTCCCGAAACACCCGCATTCCCGGATCTTACCGGAAATGACGGCATATCCGGTAAGAAAACTAAAAAAAATGATCAGTACGAGCAATAACCACGCAAACAGCCGCATCCGCCATCCGAGCAGTACGGCCACGCCGGCGAGAATTTCAAATACGATCATGATGACCGAAAATGCCAGCGTATACCTGTCCAGGGTGGGCATATTCCAGACTTCAAAAAACTCCTGCATTTTATAACTGAGCCCCAGCGGATCGTTGGCCTTGATCAGGCCGGAAAAAATAAACAGGATGCCTACCAGGAGACGGGCTGTGTTCAAAAAAGTTTTCTTCATGGTATGGATGGATTATGCTGTGTGGCGCCCTTCTGCGATTCCGATAAGTGCAAAGATTGCATAATTAATAATATCCGTCAGGTTGGCGTCAATGCCTTCGCTGATTAATGTTTTTCCGTCGTTGGCGAGAATCTGCCGCATCCGCTGGAGTTTCATCAGGATCAAATCTGTAAAACTCTCCTGGCTCATTTCCCTCCAGGCTTCCCCGTAATCATGGTTTTTATTCTCCATGATTTTTTTCACGAAACGGATTTTTTCATCGTAGAGCATGGCCGTTTGTTCCACTGCGAGTTCTTCCGTATTTTCTGTAATCAACCCGAGCTGGATGAGACCAATGATCCCGTAATTAACGATGGCCTGGAATTCTCCCCGGATATCCTCCCCGATCTGCCGGTGGCCTTTTTCCTGGAGGGTACGGATGCGTTTCGCTTTGATATATAACTGATCCAGGATGGAAATCATGCGCAGTACGCGCCAGGATGTTCCATAGTCGGTTGTTTTTTTCATGAAAATGTCCCGGCAGGACTTCACCGCATTTTCATACTGACGGAGGGTATCTTTCATCTCCAAAAGTAATATTTAGTAATGATGTGCCTAAATTTACGGATCAATATGTATTCACTGAATTGCAAGGGCCGTTTACTGAGCTGGACAGATCCCATCGTGATGGGTATTTTGAATCTGACGCCGGATTCATTTTATGCAGGAAGCAGGATCCATTCCGGAGAAATGTTAATCAGCCAGGCAGAAAAAATGCTACAGGACGGCGCCGCCATCCTCGACCTGGGCGGGTTCAGCAGCCGGCCTGGTGCTTCTGAGATTTCTGTGGATGAAGAACTGGAGCGTGTGGTGCCTGCCATCCAACTGCTTGCCAGACGTTTTCCGGATGTCTGTATTTCGGTTGACAGTTACCGGTATCCGGTAGCGAAAGCCGCCCTGGAAGCCGGCGCCTGCATAATCAATGATATTGGTGCCGGAGATCAGGAGTTGATGGCCGAACTGGCTGCAGAAAACCAGGTTCCCTATATCTGCATGCATATGCGGGGTAATCCGGGAAACATGCAGGAGCTGACACAGTACGGTGATATCGGCCTGGACCTGCTGGATTATTTTATACAGCGCAAGGCTTATTATATCCGGCTGGGGATTAAAGATCTGATCCTGGATCCGGGATTTGGCTTTGCAAAAACCATTGAACAGAATTTCAGGTTACTGAAACAGATGAAGGGTCTGGACATACTGGGACTGCCCCTGCTGGTTGGCTTATCAAGAAAAGCCATGATTTACAAAACGCTCGGTATAAAACCCGAAGAGGCTTTAAACGGAACCACGGTTTTGCACACACTGGCTCTGGAGCAGGGTGCACAAATATTGCGCGTGCATGATGTGAAGGAAGCCGTTGAAACGATCCGGTTATGGACGTCCTAAGCAAACGCGTAGGACGTCCCCGGAATAAGATTATTTGTGCGCAGGTGGCATAGTGGGATGCTGACGCATATCCGGCCTGGCGGATGCTCCCGGACGCATAGGCATTTCTCCTTCTGCAGGTGCATCAGCCACGTCTACGATTTTTACATCGAAGATCAGGTTTTCATTGGCTGTTCTGCCGGGGCCCGGTTGCTGATCATAAGCCAGGAATGCCGGGATATAAAAAGTGGCGGTAGCCCCTTTCTTTAAAAGACGAACACCGTCATCCCATCCCGGAATAATTGTTTTTTTGCCGACTACAAACTGGATCGGTGCCTTGCCTGCTTCATCATTGGTTTCAAATTGTTTGCCCGAAGGGAATAATTTCCCGGTATAAATTACAGATACCTGTTTGCCGGAATCAATGAGTGCGCCTTCACCCGGTGTTTTTATTTCAACAAAGGTACCCATGGCAGTTTTTGTTGCCTGAATATGATGCTGCTTCAGGTAATCTTCAACTTGTTTGATTTCCTTTTCATGAAAAGGCACCAGGAGGGCCTCCCTGTCTTTTTTAACCAGGTCTTCATTATCAAATACATCTTCCACCCGCAGGGTCAGGATGAGTTTGTCTTTTTTATGAATGAAAGGAGGCAATGGCTGCTGGGACTTTTTCTGGATGCTGTCGCCCAGCTGAATGACCACGGCGCTGTCGCCCTTCCTCAGCATTGAAAATATTTCCACAGGACTGTATGCATTCGGTGGCACGCTGTCTATACGGACATAAGCGGGCAGGCTGCTGTCGGAACTGAACAGCACGGAGTCCCTCACTTTCTGGCTGTAGCTGAGTCTGATAAACTGACCTCTTTTAACGACCGGATTTTTCCCGTCGGAAATGATTTTATATAATAACCCGGATTTGGTCTTTTTTAATCCCTGATTATCACAGGCAACCAGCAACAGAATGCCCAGCAGGGCGAATAGAAAAGAATTGATTTTTTTCATTTCAGATTTATTGTAATTGTAAAGCGTTTTCTTGTAACGATGCGCGGAAACGCTGGATGGTCTGCTCCAGTGATTCACTGCTCCGGCCACCAGCGGCATTCCGGTGTCCTCCCCCTTCAAAATAGTTCCGGGCAAATTCATTGACATCAAAACCGCCCTTGCTTCTGAAAGAACATTTAATTTCTTCGTCGCGGTCGATAATAAGCGCCGCAAATTTGATTCCCTCGATGGTGAGTCCGTAATTGACAAGACCTTCAGTGTCGCCGGTCCTTATCTGGAATTTCACCAGGTCTTTCCAGGGGATACTGATCAGGGCTGTATTGTATTCATATAATACTTCCAGGCGGTTCATCAGGGCATGTCCGATAAACCGGAGCCGGTTCTCCAGGAAATTATCAAACAGGTTTTCGTGCACTTTCGAATGGTCCATGCCGGTATCTTTCAATACCGCGACCATCCGGTGCACGGATGCTGATGCGGAACTGAAACGAAAGGAACCAGTATCAGTCATCACCCCGGCATATAAACACTCCGCAACGGCCTGGTTGATCTTATCCCCCAGTGCAGCGGATTCAATAAAATCAAAAACCATCTCACTGGCCGAACTTTTAGAGGTATCACTGATCCCGAAATCAAAAGCTTCTTTCTGGGGTTGCTGGTGATGATCGATCAGGATGCGGATTCCGGGCGCTTTACCAAGGGGGCCGGTCATTTTGCGCGTCCGGTGCAGCACATTAAAGTCCAGACAGAATATCCAGTCTGCCTTTTCCAGCAGTTCATTTGATCCGGCCGTGTTGAGTTCATAGTCCAGAACCATTTCGGCGCCAGGCATCCAGCTCAGCCATTCGGCCCAGTTGGTAGGTGATATCACGGTCACCTGGTGCCCCAGGGCATTTAATACATGGAAGAGGCCCAGAGAGGAACCCATTGCATCTGCATCCGGTTTCTGGTGCATCACAATGACCATGGTTTTCGGTTCCTTCAATAAGGGGATAATATTCCTAATAGGTTGCATGTAAAACGGTTGCAAAGGTGCAGAATTAAATCGCCATTCCCAAATCTGCTGTAAAATGTATTACCTTTGCCCGCCAAACAAAACAAATGAGCAACCGCACATTCACTATGATCAAACCGGATGCCTTCGCCAACGGACATTCCGGCGCTATTCTGGACATCATTTTAAAGGCCGGATTCAGGCTGATTGCACTGAAAATGACCCATCTGACCCCTGAAAAAGCAGGGGAATTTTATGCCGTACACCGGGCCCGCCCTTTTTATGGGGAGCTGGTTGAATTCATGAGCCGGGGACCGATTATCGCCGCGATCCTGGAGAAAGAAAATGCCGTTGCTGATTTCAGGAAACTCATTGGTGCCACAGATCCGGCCAAAGCAGATAAAGGAACCATCCGCCAGCTTTTCGCTGCTTCCCTCGGCGAAAATGCGATCCACGGCAGCGACAGTGACGAAAATGCCCAGGTGGAGGGCGATTTTTTCTTCTCTTTTCTGGAAAGAATCTAAGCTCCGGAACTCCCGAAACCGGACCGGATGAACCAGCGTTTGCCTTAGCAGATTAACATCCTCTTAATCAGGAAGTAATAAGGGTTATTATATTGGTTATCAATATAATAAGCTTGCTTTTTTTGACGGGTCTCCTGCCTGTGAAATAAGCTGCAAAAGAAAACGTTAGAATGGTTCAACTAAACAATAGACTCTATGAATTTCCGAATGATTACCAATACAGGTAAAGTGATTGCCTTAGCAGCAGCAATCAGTCTGGCTTCCTGTAAAAAAGACAGCACACCCGCGAATTCAAATGAATCCACTGCTGCAACTTTATCAGATTCTTCCACTGCGGCTGATAACATGTATTATGATGTTTTGAACAATGCCTTTGTAGGTTATGAAGACAACAGCAGTGTATGGAGTACAACTAGTGTCAAAACGGGCCAAACAACCACATTCTCTACAGGTAGTTTGAGTACGGCGCACCTGGGATGTGCTATTTATTCCATCGACGATACGGTGCCCGGACAATATCCCAAAACGCTGACTATGGATTTCGGTTCCGGCTGTACGGGTGCCGACGGAATTTTCCGTTCCGGGAAAATCAGCTATCTCTTCACAGGACCTATGTTATACCCGGGATCAACGGCTACGGTAACTTTTAACCAGTATGTGGTAAACGGCTATGGTCTCCAGGGAAGTTATACGATTAGCAATAATTCTTCCCAGGCCGGCGGAATCATTTTTTCTACCCAGGTGACTAACGGAATTATTACTTATCCGGATGCATCGATATATCATTATGCGTCTGCCAGAACTTACACGATGACGGCTGGTTCAGCCACTCCCAGTGACATTTCCGATGATGTGTATTCCATAACTGGTAACAGTTCATTCTCCGCTTCCACCGGGGCAGGCATTGTATTCAATATCACGACACCCCTGGTAAAGGCAATCAGCTGCCATAATATAAGTGCCGGTGTGGTTAGTTTTGTATATAACCAGGTGGTATCCGGAACTATTGATTTTGGGAATGGCACCTGCGACAATCTGGCCACCCTTACCATTGGAACCGTTCAAAAAACGATCACGTTGCGATAAAGCAATCTGTATAAAAAAAGAGGCTGTTTCAGGTTTTGAGACAGCCTCTTTTTTTTTGACTCACAGGATCTATTCCGTTAATCCGGGAACCTGTTCTTTCAATGCCTCTAATTTTTTCTTTCCGTAAGAAAGCCGGGTTATGACAACAAATAAAACCGGCACGATGAAAATTGCCAGGGAGGTGGCAGCGAGCATACCACCCAGAACCGTCCATCCGATGGTAGACCTGGCTACGCTGGCGGCTCCTGTTGCGAGGGCCAGCGGCAGAACTCCCAGGATAAAAGCCAGGGACGTCATCAGGATGGGCCGCAGACGAAGTTTGACGGCTTCCAGAGTCGCTTCCACAACCGGTATGCCCCGGTCAACACGCTCTTTGGCAAACTCAACAATCAGGATCGCATTTTTTGCGGAGAGACCGATCAGGGTGATCATCCCGATTTGCGCATATACATTGTTTACCAGTTCCGGTATCAGGGTTAAAGTCAGGATGGCACCGAGCATACCGACCGGCACGGCGAGTAAGACGGAAAAAGGAACCTGCCAGCTTTCATAAAGTGCTGCCAGGAATAAGAAAACAAACACGATGGATAATGCAAAAATCAGAGCCGTGCTGCTGCCGGCTTTTAATTCTTCCCGGCTGAGACCGGCAAATTCATAACCATAACCGGCGGGCAGGGTCTGGTCGGCTACTTCTTTCAAAGCCTGCAATGCCTGACCACTGCTGAATCCTGCTTTTGCATCCCCATTGATTTCGGCCGACCGGAACAAATTAAAATGATACAGGAGCGCTGGGTTTTCTGTAACCTTATATGAGATGACCGTACTCAGCGGCACCATGGTGCCGGCTGAATTTCTTACGTAATAGTTATTCAGATCATTGATATCGGCCCGGTAACCGGTATCGGCCTGTGCGACCACACGAAAATTTCTTCCGTAAAGGGTCAGGTCGTTCACATAGGAACTTCCCAGGTAGGTCTGAATGGTATTGTAAACGTCTGTCAGGGAAAGACCCAGTTTTTTGCATTTTTCACGGTCCACATCCAGGGCATAACCCGGGGTACGTGCATTAAAAAATGTGTACGCACGACTGATCTCCGGCCTCTTATTCACGGCAGCCACAAAATTATTGACCACTTTTTCAAAAGCTTTTACATCGTCGGTACTTCCTTTTTGCTGCAGCTCGAAAGAAAAACCGCCGGTCTGGCCCAGGCCCGGAATCGCCGGAGGTGAAATGACCAGGATATTGGCCTCTTTAATGGCTGCGAATTTTTTCTGCAGGGTGGCTATGATACCTTTTAACTGTAATGATTTGTCTTTGCGCTGGTCCCAGGGATTGAGTGAAGTGAAGATGGTTCCGCTGTTTGCTTTGGTGGCAAAAGTGACCACATTCAAACCACCCAGCGCTGCGTAATGATGAATGCCCTCTGTTTCGGAAATGATCTTCATCATTTTATTTAAGGTTTCAAGACTTCTCGCCGTAGAAGCCGCTTCGGGTAATTCATAGGTAACAAATAACCGGCCTTCATCTTCCTGCGGAATAAAACCACTGGGCTTGGCACGGAATAATAAAACAGCTCCTGTACAAATACAAATGAGCAGGATGATCACATAAGGCGATTTTTTGATCCACCTGGCCACATTTCTTGTATATCCGTACGTGAACCGCGCAAACCAGTTGTTAAACCGGTAAAAGAACTGGTTGAATCCCCTGGATGACTTATCCAGGTGCATCGGGCGCAGCAGCATGGTACAGAGTGCCGGTGTAAGGGAAAGCGCAATGAAGGCTGAAATCAACACCGAGATGGCAATGGTGATGGCAAATTGCTGGTACAGCCTGCCTACAATGCCCGGGATGAAACCGACAGGAACAAATACGGCTGCCAGGATTAAGGCAATGGCAACAACAGGACCTGATATGTCTTTCATGGCCCGTTCAGTAGCTTCCCTGGCCGATAGTTTTTCTGCGTCTATATAATGTTGTACGGCCTCCACAACCACGATGGCATCATCCACCACGATACCGATGGCGAGAACGAATCCGAACAGGGTAAGTGTATTGATCGTAAACCCCAGGGGTATAAAAAATATAAATGTTCCGATAATGGAAACCGGTATTGCCAGTATGGGTATGAGGGTGGCCCGCCAGCTTTGCAAAAATAAAAACACCACCAGCACCACCAGACCCAGGGCCTCCAGCAGGGTCTGGATCACTTCATGGATGGAAACCTGAACCACCGATATGGATTCGAAGGGAACCACATAATCAATGTCGGTCGGAAAAGATTTTTTCAATTCATCCATCGCCGCGTATACACCGTCAGCAGTTGCCAGGGCATTACTGCCGGGCGCCTGGTAAACGAGCAGGTACGAAGCTCTTTTCCCATCCACAAATGAATTGCTCGCATAACTGAATTTTCCGAGCTGAACCCGGGCAACATCCTTTAAATAGACAATGGAACCGTCTTTCGGATTTGAGCGGACGATTACATTACGAAACTGATCTTCGGTTGTCAGGCGGCTGTTGGCGACGACCGAATATTCAAAAGACTGCGAGGAATTCTGCGGTGGTGCGCCCACAGAACCGGCTGAGATCTGTACATTCTGTTCCTGCAGGGCATTGGTGACATCTGCTGCTGTGAGACCCAGTTGCGCCAGTTTATCCGGCTTGAGCCAGATGCGCATACTGAAATCATCGGCTCGGATAAACACATCCCCTACTCCTTTCACGCGTAATAAAACGTCGCGCACAAAAATGTTGGTATAGTTATCAAGGAATGTGACTGCATGGGTCCCTTTGGGTGCATAGATCGCAACCAGCATGAGGATGCTGGGATTTCTTTTCCTGGTTACCACGCCCAGTCTTTTCAATTCATCGGGAAGAGAGGGTGTGGCGATGCCCACCCGGTTTTGCACATCCAGCATTCCGGTATTCACATCGGCCCCGACTTCATAGGTTACGGTTATGGTGCTTTGCCCGTTGTTGGTACTGTTGCTTTGCATATAAGCCATACCCGGAGTGCCGTTCACCTGGGTTTCAATGGGCGTGGTTACGGTCTGTTCCACCGTTTGGGCATCCGCCCCGATAAAATTACTGGTTATCTGGACTGTGGGCGGCGTGATATCGGGGTACTGGCTTACCGGCAGGTTCAGCAGTGCCAGCAGGCCCACCAGGACAAGGACAATGGATACAACGATAGCCGTTACCGGCCGTTTGATAAAAGTATCTGCAATCATGCTGTTACTGGATTACAATGATTTTCTCTTTGATGAATCGGTTTACTTTCGGCTCCCTGAATCCGTTTCCGGGGTATGCCGGGTTGCTGTTTTTATTCTGGAACCGTCTTTTAACTTCTGTACACCATCCACTACAATGGTTTCATGCTCCTGCAGCCCGGAATTCACAACGATCCTGTCACCGATACGCTGACCGAGCACAATTTTCCGCTGTGCCACGGTATCTGCATTGACGACAAAAACAAAATATTCAGCCATCTGCTCAACGGTTGCCTTATAAGGGATCATGAGTGCTTGCGTTCCGGTCTTGTTCAATATCTTCAGGTTTGCCGACATACCGGCTTTGAGTATATTTTCCGGATTGGGAAATAAAAACCGCACTTTAATGGTGGCGGTCTGCGGGTCTACTGCGCGGTCAATAATAAAAATTTTCCCCGGGTATGGATACAGGGACTGGTCGGCCAGGGTAAGCATAAAAGTGGAATCCTTTGCGGAAAGTTTGTTTTTATTTTCCCGCTCAATGAAGGGGATCATGGTTTCATCCAGGGATACATCCAGGGCAATCGGGTTATCCGAGGAAATGGTATTTAAGAGCGTGGTTCCGGGAGAAACGGCCGCACCCTGTTTTACGGACGAAATACCAATAGTCCCGGACAGCGGTGCATAGATGGTTGTATAGCGCAGGTTTACTTCCACGGCACTGACATTGGCTTTTGCCGCATCAACCTGTTTTTTGGCTGTTTCCAGGTCGGCCATGGCATGCTGAACCGTTTGCTGCGCGATGGCATCCTGCCGACCCAGCTCCGCATAACGGTCGGCATCCTGCTGCAATTTGGCGAGGTTCGCTTCACTGGCATGGAGTTGGGCTACTGCCTGTTCATAGGCACCCCGGTACTGCTGCTGGTCGATCTGATATAATTTTTGTCCTTTTTCCACATGCTGCCCTTCATTAAAAAATATACCGGTGATATATCCGGCCACCTGGGATCGTACATCCACCTGGTTGACAGCGGTTACGGTTGCCGGATAGGTTTTATAAAAAATGGCATTCTCCTGTTTCACCACATCCACATTAACGGATACCGGTGGCGGTGCCGGCAACGGTCCGGGATGGCCGCAGGATGAAAGGCCCGTGACGATCACAAAAAAAACAAACATTTTATAAGTCATAAGAGCATGGTTAATATGAATATTTAAGGGTTCCCAGCGCCCGTTCCACATCTATTTTATTACTTAATACCTGGAACATGGCGTTTGTATAATTGACCTGTGCTGAAAAAAAATCATTGTTGGCCGTGATGACTTCCAGGTAGGTTTTTATTCCCGCCCGGTACTGCAGTTGAATAATCTGGTATACTTCGCTAGCCAGTTCGAGATTTGCTTTTTGTTCGAAATAATTATTCAGGTTGGCTTTGTAGGCCGACATCGCCTCAATAAACTGGGCATTGATTGAATCTTTCAGGGAACTGAAATTATAGTCAAGCCTTTCAAGCTGTAGTTTGGCTATGCGCACTTCCTGCAACCGCCGCGTTCCGGTAAAAATGGGGACGGAGACCGACAAACCCACAAAGGAATTCGGATAATTCTGGATATATAATTTACTGAACTGCTGGCTGTAATAATTCAGATTGTATTGCCCGGCTGCGGAGACCGTGGGCAGGAATCCCCATTTATAATATTTCAGGTTAGCCTGCTCTAACCGTTTAAAAGTAATGAGTTGCTGGTATTCGATCCGGTTATTCACATCCATGGTTTGCAGGGTATCCACCGACAGGATTTCCCTGGCCATGGTTGAACTGTCGTAAAAGACCTGCAGCGTGGAATCCACCGGGTAGCTCATGTATAATTTCAGGATGGCCGTTTTGCTTTTCAATTGTTCTTCGGCGGCTTTATGAAGGGCCCGGGCGTTATTCAGGCTGATCGTCGCGCGCTGGTAGTCGGTTTTATCCACGAGGCCTCCCCTGTATTGGTTGTAGGCATCTTTCAGGCTTCTCTGTAAAAGAACAATGTCGGTATCCAGCAAAGCGATCTGGGTCTGGGAAAGCAGGAGATCATAAAAGGCCTTGCTCACGGCCGACACCACTTCAATACGCGTGTTGACTGTATGCTGCCTGGAACTCAGGCGAACGTCCTTCGCCGATTGCTGCGCCAGGATCACGTCGCGGTTGAAGATCGTCTGGGTAAGTCCGAAAAATGCACCAGATACATTATAGGTTCCTATCGGAATGGGTTTATCGTTGAAAATAGCGGTCGGCAACTGTATATTCTGCTGGTAACTTCCGGAAAAGTTTATCTGCGGATACCAGTCTGCGAGCTGGCTTTTTATCTGGCGATCCGTGATTTGTTCATCTATTGAGGACTGACGGATATTCGTCTGATGCGACATCGCATAACCAATACAGGCTTCGAGCGTTTTCCTGCCGGAAGTGTCCTGCTTTTGCGCATGTACGGAAACCAGTAATATAAATACCGGGAAAAATAAAAAAAGTCTTTTCATAATATGTGAAAAATAATCGAACTCCGCTTCAGGGAAGGTACTTCCAGGCAGCCGGAAACAAACAATGGAATGCAAAAATAGGGCTTAGCGGAATCAAATTAAACGGTTGTTTAATTTATTTTATGAACGGAGCAGACCGAGAATTTCAGTGAGAAACAGCTCATCGGTTTTATCAAAGGCGGAGTAGTTGGAATCGTCTATATCGAGGACTCCGATTACTTCTCCGTTCCATATGATTGGGATCACGATTTCGGATTTTGATAAAGAACTGCAGCTGATATGTCCGGGGAACGCGTTTACATCGGGAACAATTATTGTTTTCATCTGTTCCCAGGCGGTTCCGCAAACACCCCGCCCCTTCCTGATCCGTGTGCATGCAATGGGCCCCTGGAAGGGAGCCAGCACCAGATCATCTCCTTTTACGAGGTAAAATCCGATCCACAGCCATCCGAATTGTTGTTTCAGGGCAGCAGAAATATTGGCGAGGTTGGCAATGAGGTCCGGTTCACCGGCTACCAATGCAGCGATTTGCGGAATGAGTTCAAGGTATTGCTCTTCGCGGGTTCCCTTTTTTATAATCAGTTCTTCAGCCATTGTTCTTTTTATGCATGTAATGGATGACCGGTATATTCAATGCCGAGCCCGGGTTTTCCTGAAAGAAAAACCCGGCCCTTTTCAATGAGCAGTCCGGTAGCAATATCTTCGTCCAGTAAAAGCGGGCCATCCATATCCACATAATCCAGCAGGGGCAGCAGGTGACCAATGGCTGCAGAGCCGATACTGCTCTCGTTCATACTTCCGGCCATCACTTTCATACCCAGTTTCCGGGCGGTTTCTATCATACGCAGGGCCGGCGTCAGGCCGCTGCATTTCGTGAGTTTAATATTGATCCCGTGAAAAAGTCCCTGGCATTTTTCCACATCGTGTTCGGATACGCAGGATTCATCAGCGATGAGGGGAATGGATGATTTTTCAAACAGTACGCGCATACCAGCCAGGTCTTCCTTTGCCAGTGGCTGTTCAATGAATTCAACACCGCATTCATCAAGAGCCGGAATCAGGTCGAGGGCCTGCTGCAGGTTCCAGCCTGAATTGGCATCCACGCGCAACACGGCACCGGTATGTTTTCTCAATGCCCGGATGATGCGGGCATCATCCGGTGTGCCCAGTTTTATTTTATAAATAGGCCAGGGTGTGGCCTGCATTTTTTCAATCATTTTTTCAACGGAATCGATGCCGATGGTATAGTCGGTCATCGGTCCTTCGCTGATGTCCAGTTTCCAGCAGGCATAGAGTGGTTTTTTCTGGAATTTTCCATAGAGGTCCCAGCCTGCTATATCCAGTGCACAAACAAGGAATGGATTGTCCGGTATCAGGTGGTGCAGAAAATGCCAGAAGCGGGATGGTTCGGTAAAGGCGAATTTTTCGATAACCGGTTTTTTCAGTTCGAGGTCAGCAATCATTTTATCTACCGGGATATGGTAGTATGTTATAGCCGGTGCCTCCCCATAACCCGTCTGCCCGAATTGTTCCAGGCTTACGATCAGGGTGGGCTGGTGGGTCTTGGTGCCCCGGGATATCGTAAAGGGATATTTAAAGCGCAGGTTATAAGTAGTATGCTGGATTTTCATTTCACATCGGTTATCTGCCGGAAGATTTTACCATTTCCCTGAGTTGTTCATTGAACGGTTTTGTTTTGATCAGGTCTTCCAGGTACATATGCATCCGGTACCGCCAGTAATAATTCGGGACGGCGGGTACATTGATCCTTTCATCATTAGGATTTTCCCTGCGGATATTTTCATCCATGCCCAGCAGGTCCTGCAATTGGAAAATACTCCACATCGCCGGGGAATGCAGGTGCTGCTGCACGATGGCTTTGTTAATCCACGCATCGCAGAAATAAGGAGCGTCGCCCCATTGGCCGAGTTCTTCGTTAAAGAATTTTTGCGTTTTACTTCGGTCCTCTTCCCACCAACCGCGGATGGTGCTCATATCATGGGTTGAAGGGGTAACTACAGATAAATAGGGCGCTGTGGCGGGATTAAAGAATTCACGTGAAATATCTTTTGGCATGCGCTGAATTTCCAGGCTCAAAATGCCAGTCTGTTTCATAACGTCCGGTACGCAGGATGGCACCATACCCAGGTCTTCCCCGCAAACCAGCATATTGGTTGATCTTTTTAACAGAGGAAGCTTTTTCATGGCTTCTTTTTTCCAGAAAGCATCCTGTCGCCGGTAAAAATAATTGGTATAAAGATCCCGTAACTGGTTTTGTAAATGCCAGTCGAGATAACGGAATGAAGAAGTGGATTCCATGGCAAACCGGAAATGGAATTGTTTCCCTTCTGATTCTTCCACTTCAAACAGGATCACGTTAGAAATCAGGTTCATCAATGCTTCCCGGCTCCGGATATCCAGCGGGTTGGTCGTTTTATCTTCAAAATAATCAGTTACTTTTCTTTGTGTATTTACAAATTCTTTTATGTTGAATTTTCCCTGGCCGGATTCTTCAAAATACAGGGACTTAACGGTTTCCGTATCGGGTCCGAAAAATTCCCATAATACGGCTTCATTTATAAAGGGTTTGGTATAGCGGTCCTTATCGAAATAAATATTCCTTTCATCAAATTCCACGCGGTGAACCGGTATGGCATGTTCGAAGTGTCCCATGATGCCCTCTGTCTGTGCAATCGGGATACTCCAGATCCTGAAGAAACCCAGGATATGGTCTATCCGGAAAGCATCGAAATAAATAGCCATCTGGGCAAACCGGTTTTTCCACCATTGAAAGGAGTCCTTGGCCATTCGTTCCCAGTTATAGGTCGGGAATCCCCAGTTCTGACCTTTTACGGCAAATGGATCCGGTGGGGCACCTGCCTGCATGTCCATATGGTACAACTCCGGTGAAACCCACGCATCACAACTGTACCGGTAAACGCCAATGGGGATATCCCCTTTGATAATGATACCGTTTTCATGCGCGTAGTGAACGGATTTTTTTAACTGACGATACAGGTGATACTGAACAAAATAATAATACGCAATCTGGTCGTATTGTTTGGATGCAGGTGCAGCCAGCCGGTCAA
Source organism: Chitinophagaceae bacterium UBA5175 (assembly GCA_002413325.1). Lineage (GTDB taxonomy): Bacteria > Bacteroidota > Bacteroidia > Chitinophagales > Chitinophagaceae > Puia. Next base: position 14,479 of record DHWT01000099.1, read on the forward strand.
CAGACAATTTTGCATATTTTCCGTTGGTCTTCCATTTGCGGAAGTCAACCGTTCCGTTGGATTCTTTCAGATAGCAGAAAGCCGCATAGGGAACCAGCCAGGATTTATTATTTTCGAAAAATATTTTAAAGTCGGGATCTTCCAGGAAACTTTCTTTTTCCGTGTCAAAGAGTTCTTTCGATGCTTCCGCTTTGATCTGCATCACGGATTCATAATCCACATCAGGCATTTCATTGAGCTGTTTCTGTATTTTTTTCAGCTTTTTAAAGAAAGCAGGATGTTTCTTGCCCGCCATTTCTTCCAGGTTCAGGTAGAGGGGATGCAATGCAAAGGCAGAAATGGCACCATAAGGATAGGAATCCATCCAGGTTCCGGTGGCGGATGTATCATTTACCGGCAGGATCTGGATCAATTTGAATCCTGTTTTATGTGCCCAGTCTACCAGCAGCCGGATATCCGAAAATTCACCGGTTCCCAGAGAGTCTTTGCTGCGCAGGCTGAAAACCGGGATACTCACACCTGCTCCCTTCCAGGTGCTGTTGGGCAGGTGAATGAAGCCATCGTGCAGGATGCTTAGCCGGCCTTCCCGCGCATCAGCCAGCAGGGTGCGGTTGGGGCCGTTTTCGAACTGAACCAGTGATTTATGTTTTACATCATATACGCCATACTTATAGTAAAGCGGAAAGGAATTCCCGGATATATTGAGTTCGATGGCCCACCAGTTTCCTTCTTTTTTCAGGACCAGGGGGTCCTCCATGGACCAGTCCCCGAATGCAGGCCCGCTTCCGGAAATGCATACCGCTTCATTGCCATGGAGCAGCGGGGCTTTGATTTTAAATATATGGGTACATGTTTTGGGTGTTTTTGTTCCGCCTTTCCTGGGGGGTGATGACAGGAGAATCTCCTGGAAGGGGGCTGTATAAAAGGCGTTTTCATATTCACCGGCATGATTCCAGGTGTCAAAGATTTGCATGGCATCATGGCGTGGGGAAATTTGTATTTCCCGGTCATACCCCCATTCATGAATGATATTGCCGTCTTCTGTCCTCAGCTGGTAATAGTATTGAACCGGATCCACCGGCAGGCTGGCCAGTTCTACCGTCAGCTCCCAGAAATCCTGATTTTTATACGACATCAGAACCGGCTGTGTGGTCATTTTATTCTGGAAGCCCAGTTCCGGAATATTTCCGCAAATGAAAAGATCCTGTCCCTGTTTGGTGCTGAATCGTAAGTAAAAATGTATTTTCATTTCGGGTTTGAGTTCAATAGGCTGGTTGGTATGATAGGAAGAAAACGACAGGACGAAAATACCGAAACACCGACTTGTAATAAAATTAAACTCAGGTATTAAAGGGAATTGGAATTAGAATATATTTGCGCAACAAATTAACTCGGATGGAAAATACTAAAAAAGGCACAGCCCTCTACTGGTTACTCTTTCTCGTTTCGGTGATCGCTTTTTTCGGGTTATACCGCGTGATCGGGGGCGTCTGCATCCTCGTTCTGCCTTTTGTGTGTACATTTTTTGCCAAGGCCCTGGATATTATGTAGGCCATTCCCCATTTTAAAGTAAAAAAAAACACTGCTATTCCAAGCAGTGTTTACAGTTTGTCTTTACAACCGGTACTTTCCATTTCCAGGAAGTATTAATCAATATGAATGACCCCGTTCATGTTCAATTTACTGGCAATGCCCGCAGGCTGCCTTTTGCCCTGGTGAATTTTCCAGAGACTTAACGAAGTAAAACGTTTCTTTTTAGCAGGTATATTGATGCCGGTAGCGAGTGTTTCCTTTACTTCGGTTGTCAATCTTTTCAACGTTTCATTATCCATTTGTACGATAGACTGCATTGCAACTTGATTCATAAAAATTCTCAATTTTAAGATTTAAAAACTATTCGGAGCAATCAGTAGGAGAACACAGAAGAATCGTTAGTAAGAAGTGTAAAACCTGATTGAGCTTGCAAGACTGTTAATTGCTCTTAATTGCGATGCAAATATACGATACGAATGATTGTCTGCAAACCCCTATTATAAAAAATTATATCATGTCCAACGCTCATTTTCAGTCATAACTGCTTAAATTATAAGGGCTGACGCTTGCGTCAGCCCTTATCTCCATCCTGTATGTTAAGGTCATTTAACTTCTTCAAACTCGGCATCCGTAACGTTTTCAGCGTTTTTACCTGCGTTCGCCTGTTCGTTGCCGTTAGAAGGTCCGCCTGCAGCAGATTGGGGTCCGCCTTCCTGCGTGCCTTTATATAAATGTTCAGATGCGGCAGTCCAGGCGGTATTGATTTCCGCGATCGCCGCGTCAATTTTTGCAATATCCTGTGCCTTCTGTGCTTCTTTCAAACGGGTGAGTGCAGACTCAATGGGTGCTTTTTTATCAGCAGGTAATTTATCACCCAGTTCCTTGAGTTGTTTTTCTGTCTGAAACACAAAACTGTCTGCCTGGTTCAGTTTGTCAACCCGTTCACGGGCTTCTTTATCGGTAGCTTCATTGGCCTTGGCTTCGGCTTTCATTTTTTCCACTTCTTCCTTACTCAGTCCGCTGCCGGCTTCAATACGGATCTTCTGTTCCTTTCCGGTTCCCTTGTCCCGGGCGACTACGTGCAGGATACCATTGGCATCGATGTCGAAAGTCACTTCAATCTGCGGTACGCCCCTGGGTGCCGGCGGGATGCCGTCCAGGTTAAACATACCCAGGCTTTTATTCTGACTGGCCATCGGCCTTTCGCCCTGTAGTACATGGATCTGTACACCAGGCTGGCTGTCGCTGGCCGTTGAGAAAGTCTCTGATTTTTTGGTCGGGATGGTCGTATTGCTTTCAATCAGCCGGGTCATGACGCCCCCCATGGTTTCGATGCCCAGGCTCAGCGGGGTCACGTCGAGCAGCAGTACGTCCTTCACTTCGCCGGTCAGCACCGCACCCTGAATGGCCGCACCTACTGCCACCACTTCATCTGGGTTCACCCCTTTATTGGGTTTCCTGCCGAAGAATTTTTCAACAATTTCCTGCACTTTCGGAATACGGGTACTTCCGCCCACCAGGATGACTTCTTCAATCTGGGAAGCGTTTAATCCGGCATCTTTCAGTGCCTGTTCACAGGGCTTGAGACATCTTTCAAAAAGCGGGTCTGCCAGTTGTTCAAATTTGGCCCGGGTCAGCTTTTTGACCAGGTGTTTGGGCACACCATCCAGGGCCGTCACATAGGGCAGGTTGATTTCTGTTTC
>DHWT01000118.1 GCA_002413325.1 Chitinophagaceae bacterium UBA5175
GCGCGATCTGGATCAGGTTGTCGAGCTTGGCGCCTGATTTGATTAAAGTGGAACCAATGGTGGCCCGGTCGATCGTGGCATTGGAACCCACTTCAACAAAATCCTCGAGTACGACATTGCCCATTTGCGGGATTTTTTTGAAACTGCCATCGGACTGGGGTGCAAACCCGAATCCGTCGGCACCTATGACGGAGCCTGCATGAATGGTTACCTGCTGGCCGATCACACAGCGGTGATAAATTTTAACACCCGGGTAAATGACAGTTTGGTTGCCAATGGACACGTCATCCCCGATATATACCTGCGGATAAATTTTTACATTTTCTCCAAGTTTCACATGGTTGCCGATATAGCTGAACGCGCCGACATACACATTTTCGCCCAGGCTGGCTGATTTTGAAATATATACAGGTTCCTGGATACCGGAAAGCTGCTGGTTCATCATCTCCTGGTATTTGGAAAGCAGGGAAGCAAAGGCCAGATAGGCGTCAGGTACACGCAGCAGGGTGGCTTTAATTTTTTCTTTTAGCACCTGGCTTTCATTGATGATGATGATGGAAGCCTTTGTGCTGTATAAGAACTCTTCGTATTTAGGGTTGGCCAGGAAGGCCAGCTGGCCAGCCTGTGCCTCTTCGATTTTTCCGAAATTGTCTACTAGTACTTCCGGATCACCTTCCAGCTTACCCTGGATCAGGGCAGCGATCTGTGCGGCAGAAAATTGCATAGGTTTTTGTTTGGATGATAGCAGGTCTTTTTAGTTATTCTCCCGTCAGGTAACAAATATAGAATTTTTTAACCGCCATTGAGAGGCTCCGCTGGATCAGGGCATTGTCAACCTCCGAAATATCACGCACGGTTCCGTCTTTAAAAAGGATATTGATTTTTTCATCGTCGGGGTTATACGTGGTATTGGTGTGTTCACCCGTAAACGCGAAATAGGCAGCATCGGCAGCGGAAATATTTAAAATACGTGCCGCATCCTGCATCAGGATTTCCACTCCGTCTTTCCCGAAGGGTCTGGCCTGCAGTTTGGCCTTGAGTAAACGCCGGTTGATCAGCATCGCACTGAGGTTGGATAATACCGGGTCGTTGTTTTTCATCCATATTTTCAAGGCACTCAGGATATCATTATCGTCCATGAGGCTGAATGCTTCCAGCCATCCGGAAGAATCCTGCGGGGTCAGGGAAAGAAAGAAATCCAGCGGTGCGGATCCGGAAGACAGCTTTTCCCCGCTGCGGATTATTTCACGGGCCCGCTGGATGATTTTTACCAGCATACTTTCCGCGCTCACCACGGTTTTATGCAGGTAGACCTGCCAGTACATGAGCCGGCGGGCCACGAGAAATTTTTCGATCGAATAAATTCCTTTTTCCTGCACCATCAGTTCGCCTTCATACACCGTAAGCATGTGGATGATGCGGTCGTACCCGATCACGCCTTCAGAAACGCCGGTAAAAAAACTGTCCCGGTTGAGATAATCCATGCGGTCCACATCCAGCTGTCCCGATACCAGCTGGTGAAGAAATTTTTTCGGATAATGGTTGGTAAAAATGGCGATCGCTGTGTCGAGAGCGCCCTGCATTTCCCTGTTCAGCTGCTGCATGATCTGCAGTGAAACCGATTCATGATTCAGGTTTTCTATCAGGTTATTTTCAAGCGCGTGCGAGAATGGGCCATGCCCCGCATCGTGCAGGAGGATGGCCAGTTTTGCACCCAGCTCTTCGTTATCCGTAACAGGAATTCCCTTTCCTTTCAGTACGGCCAGGGCATTGCACATGAGGTGGTAGGCACCCAGGGAATGATGGAGGCGGGTATGCACGGCGCCCGGATATACCAGGTTGGCAAAACCCATCTGCTGTATCCGGCGCAGTCGCTGGTAGAAGGGATGGCGCATGACTTCCAGAATCAGCGGATGATCAATGGTGATAAATCCATAAACCGGGTCATTGATGATTTTCTGAGAACCTGCTCCCATTTTGATTTTGTTAAAAGAGTTCAATCCAGGCTTCAAATGTAGGAATGACTGGCTGATAAACTATCTTTAGAAATTCGAAAAACGCGATTATGGCCTTAGCAACAATACTCTGGGTGGATGATGAAATTGACAGTCTGCATTCCCATATTCTTTTTTTACAGAACAAAGGGTATGAAGTGAACGCGATGACCAACGGGCTGGATGCGATTGATTTTGTAAAGGAAAATCCCGTGGATGTCGTACTGCTCGACGAAACGATGCCCGGTATCAGCGGACTGGAAACCCTGGCAAAAATTAAAGAGGCGAACCAGCAGGTTCCCGTGGTGCTGATTACAAAGAATGAAACGGAGAACCTGATGGATGAGGCCATCGGGAGGCAGATCACCGATTACCTGATCAAACCGGTGAACCCGAACCAGGTACTGCTCAGCCTCAAGAAAATTATTGACAATAAAAGACTCGTGGCCGAAACCACCACCACGGCCTACCAGCAGCAGTTCCGCGAGTTGTTCACAACACTCAACAGCAACCCGGACTATACGGAGTGGATGGACCTTTATAAAAAACTGGTATACTGGGAACTGGAAATGGAAAAAAGCAACAGCCCCGAGATGCAGGAAGTGTTCCAGACCCAGAAACAGGAAGCCAATACGGAGTTCTTTAAGTTCATCTCAAAAAATTATGTGAAGTGGGTTTCCCCGAAATCAGCGGATGCACCGGTAATGAGTCATACCCTGTTGAGGAATAAAGTGTTTCCCAACCTCGAAAAAGGGGTGCCGGTGTTTTTTGTATTGATTGATAACCTGCGCCTCGACCAGTGGAAAGCGATACAGCCTGTTTTTGCGCAGAGTTTCCGCATACAGGCGGAAGAAACATTTTATAGTATCCTGCCGACGGCCACGCAGTATTGCCGCAATGCGATTTTTGCCGGGCTGATGCCGGCAGAAATCCAGGCGCAATTCCCAAACCAGTGGAAAAACGATGATGAGGAAGGCGGAAAAAATCTGGCGGAAGAGGAATTTTTACGGGCGCAACTGAAAAGGATGAAGATGGATCAACTGAAAACATCTTATACCAAAGTGCTGAATCACCAGGCCGGCCAGGACCTGGTGAACAATATCCTCAATCTCATGAACAACGACCTGAACGTGATCGTATATAATTTTGTGGATATGCTTAGCCATGCACGCACGGAAATGGAAGTGCTCAAGGAGCTGGCCAGCGACGAAGCGAGTTACCGGAGTATTACGGCCAGCTGGTTTGAACATTCACCCCTGCACCAGGCCCTGAAAAAAATATCTGATAAAAAAATAACGATCGTGCTGGCTACCGATCATGGCAGTGTGCGGGTGAAAACGCCTTATAAAGTGATCGGCGATAAACAGACCACTGCCAACCTGCGCTATAAGCATGGTCGCAACCTGAATTATGAACCGAAGGAAGTGCTGGCATTCCGGGATCCGAAAGAAGCCGGACTGCCCGTTCCCACGATCAATTCATCCTTTATATTCGCCCGGGGCGACGGGTTCCTCTGTTACCCGAACAACTATAATTATTTTGCCAATTATTACCGCAACAGTTTCCAGCATGGCGGTGTGAGCATGGAAGAGATGATCGTGCCGGTGATCAGGATGGTGGGGAAGGGTTAAGGCTTAACGCTTAACGCCCATAACTCATCATTCATAACTCATAACTCATAACCCGGTACCACCAGCTGCCGACCCGCTGTGGATAAATGGATGCCACAAATTGCCGGGCTTTTATCAACTTTGATTTATGAAGTACACGGTCACCACATTGGAAAAAATTGAAAAGCTCCTGCACGAAGCGGGTTATGTGATCCGTTATGAGCGGGGGAATTTCCAAAGCGGATATTGTATCCTGGAAGAAAAAAAAGTGCTGGTATTGAATAAATTCCTTGCCCTGGAAGGCCGGATCAATACCCTGATTGACATTCTGCCCCAGCTCAGCCTGGATCCGGAGCAGATGGCGCCTGAGAGCAGGAAATTTCTGGAAAACCTGCTCAAACCCCAGAGCTGACCGGCGGGTTTCATTTATTTTTGATTGTGCAATTCCCTTCTATAAAAATCAGATTTCTTGGCTCCGGCACGAGCAGCGGAGTCCCCATGATTGCCTGCCCCTGCGCTGTTTGTCATTCTTCGGATAAAAAGGACAAACGCCTGCGCTCGAGTATCCTGGTCGAATCGGCTACCACCCGGATCGTGATCGACACAACCCCGGATTTCCGTTACCAGATGTTACGGGCGGATGTAACCAAACTGGATGCTGTGCTGTTTACCCATCCCCATAAGGACCATATTGCGGGCATGGACGATATCCGCGCTTTTAATTTTTTTTCAGGGAAACCCATGCCTGTTTTTGCCAATGAAATGACGCAGGAAGTGGTCATCCGTGAATTTCCCTATGCGTTTACAGATTTCCGTTATCCCGGCGTTCCGGAGATCCAGTTAAATACCATCGCCATGGAACCATTTATGATTGGCGATATCCGCGTGGTGCCCGTCCAGACCTGGCACCTGAAAATGCCGGTTCTGGGTTTCCGCTTCGGTACTTTTACCTATATCACGGATACCAACCGGATTGATGAAGCGGAAAAACAGAAAATCCGCGGTTCTGAAATTCTTGTTTTGAATGCGTTGCGGAAAGAAAGGCATATTTCCCATTTCAATCTGGAGGAAGCCGTTACCCTGGCGGAGGAATTGGGTGTTCGCGATGCTTATTTTACGCATATCAGCCACCAGATGGGCAAACATGCTGATGTAACTGCCGAATTGCCGGCGGGCATGCATCTTGCATTTGATGATCTTGAGCTGGTCGTAGAGGGAGATATGAGTTATGAGTTATGAATGATGAGTTATGAATTATGAGTTAGGGGCGTTCAGCGTTAGGCGTTAAGCGTTAAGCTTAATTAGGAAGATTTTAACAGCCTGCTCCCCCGGGCGGATTAAACCAATCCGATAAACCTTCGTCTTAAAAGAGAGTAAAACTATACTGTATGAAAAAAGGCGTCCTCTTATCTGCTGTGCTGTGCTGTATGTATGGTGCTGTATCCGCACAATCTTCCATTGAATTTGTTCCCTTTGCCGGATACACATTTGCCGATAAACTGAATTTTTCCAATTCCTTCGGCCACCTGGATGCCGGACTCAATTATGGCGGTGCCTTCCAGTTTAATTTCAACCGGCACCTCGGTTTGGAAATCATGTATAACCACATGGATGTTCCGGCGGAAATGTACAATTATGGTTCCTATCCCGGGGATGCTCCCATCTACCAGACAAACGCCGGACTGAATTATATCATGGCCGGACCTGTTTCCAGTTTTCCGCTACCCGGATCACCGGTCTCATTATTTTTCGGAGCTGATCTGGGTGCTGCCATTTTCACACCGGGCCCGGATGATTTTTCTAGTAATGTGAAATTTGCCTACGGGTTTCAGGCAGGTACCAATATTTACGTAGATCCGAAATTCGCCATCCGGCTGAGTGCCCGCCTGCTGGGTACAGCACCCTCCAATTCTTATTATTTCGGCAGCTGGGGCGACCCGGGCGGCTTTTATTTTACTGAACCGAGCATCGTACAATTTGGATTCAATGTCGGTTTTGTAATCGGCCTGGGTAAGGTACTTACCCAATATAACAGGCAGGAAAGGGTACGTCAGGCACCCCGCCCGCGTAAATATTATTATTACTAAGACTTTAAAACGAATTTGGACGGTAACAGTTAGTATATGGTTTTCCACTTTAAGGGTATATGCTTCGCCTTCTCAGGGTTTTATCTTTAAAAGAAAAGGTATGTGGGAAACGATCCGTGGGTATTTGACCTTTACCAGGAAAGAACGCTTTGGCGTTCTTTTTCTGCTTTTACTGATTAGTATATTGTTTGTGGCACCCTATTTTTTCAGGCCGTCTGTAGGTGATCCCGATCCGGTGGCCTATGAAAAAATGAAAAAGGGGATCCGGGAATTCGATTCCGGAACCGATTCATCCCGAAAGGCAGGTACCTATGACCGTTATCATGAAAATAAACCGGGCATGGATACACGTAATTCAGGGGGTTCAGACAGGCCGGTCACCGGGGCGCTATTTTCTTTTGACCCCAATACCATTACTGAGGCAGAATGGCAGCGGCTCGGAATATCCGAACGACTTACCCAAACCATCCTTCATTATATTGAAAAGGGAGGCCGTTTTCGCAGGGCGGAGGACCTGCGGAAATTGTACGGACTGCGTCCTGACGACTATGAGCGTCTGTTACCGTTTGTACGTATCGCCCGGATTCCGGGTAACAGGCAGGCGCGGTCCGGATTTTATTCAAATACATCTGAAAATCAGCAGGTGGCGGTAAAAAAGACAGATTCGTTTTACCGGCAAAACGCCTTGAAAATCACTGCAAGTGCGGTTTATCCGTACAGGGTAAAAAAGGGGACGATCACGGAAATTAACATGGCGGATTCGGCGGACTGGTCCCGGCTTCCGGGTATCGGGGAGAAACTGGCTTCCAGGATTGTTCATTTCCGGGACCGGCTGGGTGGTTTTTACAAGGCAGACCAGGTTGCTGAAACATTTGGCTTACCGGATTCCACATTTAAGAAAATAAAACCATTTTTAACTTTAAACAAGCCTGCCCTTCAACTGATCGATATCAATAATGCGTCTAAAGAAATTTTACAGGCCCATCCATATATCCGCTGGCAGATCGCCCAAGGGATTATTGAATACCGACGTCAGCATGGAAACTTTCAGTCTGTTGACGAACTCCTGCAACTCGGGCAGATGGATCCACAGAAATTTGAAAAAATGAGGCCATATCTGGTTGTGAAGCCCTGAGTCAGGTAAGCGGTTTTAAATAATAATATTTCCATTTTTCATCCCGGTCATCCTGACAAATCCTTCGGCTGCTTTCACACCCAGTTCGCGGCCCCGGAAATCTTCCATGGCCGCATGACCGCACTGGTAGATGCCGGGCGGGTCCTGGCTGATATGGCAGTACAACGCTTTTCTTTTCTGTTCCTGCGTATCGGAAATATCCACATAATCGGTGGGTTTGAAAATCATGGTTTGTTCGCCGGTGCACACTTCAAAAAAGTACAGGTCAAATTTGCCGGCGGCCCGGATCCAGCATTGAATCGTCAGCAGGCTGGCAACCTGATGATCCTTGTGGGAATCCACCGGCCAATGTGTAAAAACGATATCTGGCTTTTCATCTTCCAGCAATTGTTCCAGTTTTTTTACCCATTCATTATTAATCACCGTATCTCCGTCGGTCTGTCCGGCAAAAACAGGTTTTATATTAAGGATCTTACAGGCTTCCACCGATTCCCGGGTTCTGATATCCGCCGCTTCCCGATGTGATTTCCCCGGGATGCCCGCTTCTCCACGGGTCAGGTAAATGATCGTCACAGCATGACCCGTGGTCGCAAAACGGGCCAGCGTTCCGCCACAGCCACTCTCCGGATCGTCCGGGTGGCCGCCCACGCAAACAACTTTAAGCTTTTTGTCAACTTTTGTATTTGCCGCCAGGAAATTCGGTAAAGACAGGAAACCCAGTCCGGCAGCGGCATTTTTCACAAACCGGCGACGGGAAGATTCGTTTTTCATAAATAATCGTTTAGACAAACAGGTTAACTGATGTTTTTATAACCCGGTAATTTCGGGTTTTATTTATTGGATCTAAATTAAACATTGAATTTCCATTCCGGATAACCGGATCCTTTCAGACGCCGTTTCTTTCTGGTTGGGTATAGAATCAGGGCATGAACGTGTTACGAATCAGTTGTTGATACAGTGGGAATTTTAATCCGAATCGGGGATGGACCAGCCGTTATCAGGCAAAGGATTTCCTTTTCAAGGGTACGAAAAGGTGTAACTTTAGGTATATGGCAAAAGCAAAGAAAAAGCCTGCCGATACCCGGGACCGGAAACCGCCTGTCAACGGCAGCTTTGGGGAAGTAATAAAATCGTCTGTGATGCCGGATAAGTCAACAATTAAAAACCCCCGTCGTATGAATCATTATATCATAAATTTTCAGGTGACGATTGATGGGAAGGAAATAAAAAACGGGACCACAGGTATCACATCTCACACTACGGATTATAAACCTGACATCGTAAAGAGATCAATTGAAGCTCAGTTCAGGAAAAAGACACCTCATGCCAATTCGATCTCCGTTGTTATAGCGGATACAAAGCTGGTTTCAGGTGAAGATTATATAAGAGCGGCAAAAGATTTTTTGGATATAAAGTAGGGAACTTTAAAACCAAAGGCATGCAAAAGAATAATTTATTATTAGCCATTTTTAAGGCACTGGGCAGCATGGCCGGTGTATTTTTACTGGGATATTTGGGTTATCATAATCCGGATGCCATGGTTTGGGTAATTGCTGCTGCTATTTTTTGCGCACTCTTCTACTATTTTTATTCAAAAGATAATGAGGATTAAAGTCCACGTAATCAATTCGATTCACTTTTTCATTCGAATTCCCGCCGGTCCCAACACGTATATAGTTGCCTTGAAAAAAAACTAACAATCGTTAGTTTTTTTGATAAAATATTGTAACTTGCTATTGGTTTAACGAGCCTTGGTTTAGCAATTGAACGATTGTTTGCTGTTCAGGCAGCAGCCCCTGGTTGCTGCCCTTTTTATTTTCATGAACCTTTCATATGGATTTTGAATTAGACGAAATTTCCCGGCAGGCAGCTACCACCGCCAGGGATTTTGCCCTGCAGCATATTAAGCCTTATATCATGGAATGGGACGAGGCCCAGCATTTCCCCATCGGGACCATGCGCGCCATGGGCCGGCTGGGGCTTATGGGGGTGGTCGTTCCCGAAGAGTATGGCGGGGCTGGTATGAGTTATGTGGAATACATCCTGGTCATCGAAGAGATCGCTAAAGTGTGCGGGTCAATCGGCCTCAGCCTCGCGGCACACAATTCCCTGTGTACCGGCCATATCCTGGCTTTTGGCAGTGAGGAACAGAAAAAATCCTATTTACCCAAACTGGCTTCCGGAGAATGGATCGGTTCCTGGGGACTTACCGAAGCCAATACCGGCAGTGATGCCGCTAATATGCGGTGCACGGCCACACAGGATGGAGACGGATGGATACTGAACGGAACCAAAAACTGGATCACCCATGGCATCAGCAGCGATATCACTGTTGTGATTGCGCGAACCGGTGCCCCCAGGGAAAAAAATAATGCAACCGCTTTTGTAGTACTCCGGGGTACACCAGGGTTCACGGGGGGTAAAAAGGAAAACAAACTCGGTATGCGGGCCAGCGAAACCGCAGAAATGATTTTTGATAACTGCCGTATCCCGGACAGTTACCGCCTGGGCCGGGTTGGTGATGGCTTTAAACAGTCCCTCAAAGTGCTGGACGGGGGCAGAATTTCCATCGCAGCACTGGGTGTCGGTATCGCTAAGGGGGCTTATGAAGCAGCCCTGAAGTATTCGAAAGAACGGGAGCAGTTCGACAAGCCGATATCTTCCTTCCAGGGTATTTCATTCAAACTGGCCGATATGGCAACGGAAATCATGGCGGCGGAATTACTCACCTTCCAGGCCGCTGACCGCAAAAACAGAGGTCTCCCCGTGACAAAGGAATCAGCCATGGCTAAATATTACTCCAGTGAGATTGCGGTGAAAACGGCCACTGAAGCGGTCCAGATTTTCGGAGGGTATGGTTATACCAAAGATTTTCCGGTTGAAAAATTTTACCGCGACAGCAAACTCTGTACGATTGGCGAAGGCACTTCTGAGATACAGAAGATTGTTATTGCGAGGGAAGTGTTGAATGGCTGACGGATGACGGTTGGTGCTATTCGAAATGCAATTAACCAAAAACAGCAGGCGGGGAGTGTACAGCGCACAGCTTCCTAAGGCATAAAATCTTCTTCCTGCGGTTTGTTGTATTTATCAAATAATTTATCGATGGCGCCGCCAAAGAGGGGGAACTTGGATTTGGCAAAATTTTTCATGATCTCTACGGCTTTGATGGCCTGTGCTTCCGTAAGTCCCTCTGCTTTCAATTTATCGAGCAATTCTTTCATAATATCATGTTGGAAATGTTCTTTACCGGGTAAGGAGTCGGGCGTTGAACCTGCTCACGCTACTTTCAGCAGACTCATCTTGCTGGTGTCGAATTTCTTCCGCGCATATTCCAGGTCGAGGTGAAATTTATTTTCTTTTGAAGAAGGCAATTCAAACATGGCATCGGTCAGAATACTTTCGCAGATACTGCGCAGTCCGCGTGCGCCCAGTTTGTATTCCACGGCCTTGGTCACCATAAAATCCAGCACGTTATCTTCAATACTCAGCTGGATGCCTTCCAGTTCAAATAATCTTTTATACTGCCTGATCAGCGAGTTCTTGGGTTCGGTGAGAATGGAACGTAACGTAACACTGTCCAGCGGGTTCAGGTGGGTCACAACAGGCAAACGGCCCAGCAGTTCGGGAATCAGACCGAAGGATTTCAGGTCCGGCGCATTCACATGCTGCAATAAATTCTTGCGGGTGAATTCCTGCTGTTCCTTATTCACATTGAATCCGATCGCATTGGTATTGATCCTCCGGGCGATGATTTTGTCAACGCCGTCGAATGCGCCTCCGCAGATGAATAAAATATTTTGGGTATTGATCTTGATCAGTTTTTGTTCCGGGTGTTTACGACCTCCCTGGGGCGGCACCAGTACATCGGTTCCTTCCAGCAGCTTGAGTAATCCCTGTTGAACACCTTCACCGCTTACATCCCTGGTGATGGACGGATTATCGCCTTTGCGTGCGATCTTATCAATTTCATCAATATATACAATACCTCTTTCGGCGCTGACCACGTCATAATTACAAACCTGTAAAAGACGGGTAAGAATGCTTTCCACATCTTCACCCACATAACCGGCTTCTGTAAATACCGTGGCATCCACGATGGCAAAAGGCACATTCAGCAGTTTGGCGATGGTTTTGGCAAGCAGGGTTTTACCGGTTCCGGTTTCACCTACCATGATGATGTTGCTTTTTTCAATTTCAACATCATTCTCGGTAACTTTCTGCTGCAGTCTTTTGTAATGATTATAGACTGCCACGGCAAGTACTTTCTTTGCGTCATCCTGACCGATCACATATTCATCCAGGAACCTTTTGATCTCGACTGGCTTTTTAACCGTGAGTTTGAATTGGGAGGAAGGAGACGCATCATCGCGTACAATCAGCTCCTGTTGAATGATTTCCTGCGCGTGTTCCACACAGTTCTCACAGATATGCCCTTCCTGACCCGCAATGAGAATTTTCACTTCGTCCCGGCTCCGGCCGCAAAAAGAACAATGAAGGGTGTTTTTTGCCATCACATATAAATTAGCACAAAATTAATCAACTTAGACGCCAAAACCAATGATTCTGGTAAAAGCTTAAGGACTGGGACTAAATGCCTGAAACGAAGCCTTACGCTTTGATCCTGAAGCCTTATGCTCAATAAATGACTGTACTGATCTGATCGGCAATGCCGTATTCTACGGATTCTTTGGCGTCCATCCAGTAGTCGCGGTCGAAATCCTTCATGATCTGATCGAATTTCTTGCCACAATTTTCAGCAAGTATTTTAGCAGCGATTTCTTTCACTCTTTTGGTTTGTTTTGCCTGAATTTCAAGATCCACGCTCACGCCCTGGATATATCCGCCGAGGCTGGGCTGATGTATCATCACTTCCCCGTGGGGATAGATAAACCGTCTTCCCTTGGTACCGCCGCTGAGCAGGATGGAACCCATGGAAGCGGCCAGGCCGATGCAAATGGTGCTCACGGGGCTTTTCAACATCTTCATCACATCGTAAATCGCCATTCCACTGGTCACCATACCACCGGGACTGTTGATCAGGAACCGGATTTCGGTACCCGGCTTGTCTGCATCGAGCAGGAAAAATTTATTGATAATGTCTTTGGCTGAACGGTCATCCACCGGGCCCCAGAGCTGAACAGTGCGGGTTTCAAAAAAATACTTTTCCAGCTTTTTCATCAGCATCCCGGGATCGGTCTGCGGCTTTTCTTCTTTTTCTTCAGAAGGTTCATCATCCAGGCGAAAAGGGGAAACAGGGTATTTGGAATATTTCATGGTATAACTTTAAAATATTTTAATTTTCTTTTTTCTCTTTTCTCGGGTTGATGACCAGCACTTCATCCACCAGGCCATATTCCTTCGCCTCGACTGCGGTTAACCAGTAATCCCGGTCGGAATCCTTTTCAATCTGTTTGGCAGTTTTACCGGTATGAAATGCGTAGATATCATAGAGTTCCTTTTTCAGTTTCCTGATTTCATTTACAGTGATCTCGATATCGCTGGCCTGTCCGCCAATGCTCCCGCTGGGCTGGTGCATCATCACACGGCTGTGTTTCAGGGCGGTTCTTTTTCCCTTGGTACCCGCACACATCAGGGTGGCGCCCATGGAAGCGGCCATGCCGATGCATATGGTTGCCACATCGGGTGTAACATATTGCATGGTATCGTAAACACCCAGGCCGGAATAAACGGATCCGCCGGGACTGTTGATATACATCTGTATGTCGCGGTGGCGGTCGGTGCTGTCCAGAAAAAGCAGTTGGGCGGTGATGATATTGGCCACTTCATCATTGATGGGATAACCCAGGAAGATGATGCGGTCCATCATCAGGCGGCTGTAAACATCCATAAC
>DHWT01000060.1 GCA_002413325.1 Chitinophagaceae bacterium UBA5175
ACCGAACTGCGGTAATCATATTCAAACTGATCAAAAACATGAAGGTCATCGCGGGTATATCGCCGGTTGAATTGCAAACCGTTCGCAGATTGCGTATGAGTGGCCATAAGATGGAAATACTTTATGCGTTTAGGAAAATCGTTAGTTTATTAACAAATCGTTAAGCAGGTGACGAAAGTATTTTTTCATTTTCAGATTTCCGCACCCGAAATATTAACACCTGTGGAAAAGAATGGTTGATAAATCATGGATCGCAGTCGTGTATTCATCTTATTGATTTATACACAGTTTTTGGGTGGAAATCCGCAAAAAATATTTTGGTGAAACCCAAATAAACGTTTAACTGCCTGATACAGGATCCTGGTTTCGGAAACCCGGAAAGTTTTCGCACATTTGTAAGGCAATCAACCACATGAAGGACGCGATTTACACAGCTTTACTGCTTAAAAAAAGAACGCGGCGTAAGTCCTTCGCCCTGCTTATAGACCCCGATAAAGTAGATGCTTCCAAAACGGCTTCCCTTCTGGAACTGGCCTCGGATGCCCGGGTGGATTATCTTTTTGTAGGCGGGAGCCTGGTTGTTTCCGATCACCTGGATCAGGTGGTCCGGCAGATTAAAGCCCATTGTAAAATTCCCATTATCCTGTTCCCGGGAACCCCCTCCCAGGTTTCACCGGAGGCCGATGCCCTGCTGTATTTATCCCTGATTTCCGGCAGAAACCCGGAATTACTGATTGGCCAGCATGTGATTTCAGCCCCGGCCGTACGTAAAAGTGGTCTCGAAATCATTTCCACCGGCTATATGGTCATTGACGGCGGGGCACCCACCACCGTTTCCTATATCAGCAATGCCCTGCCTATACCGGCAGATAAAAATGAAATTGCCCTATGTACTGCGATGGCAGGAGAAATGCTTGGCATGAAACTGATTTATATGGATGCCGGAAGTGGCGCCCGCAGACCCATTTCGACCGAAATGATCGAACGGGTATCCGCCAGTATCGAAATACCCCTGCTCATCGGGGGTGGAATCCAGGACCCCGAAAAGGTATATCTCAACGCAAAAGCCGGCGCCGACCTGATCGTGGTGGGTAATGCCATTGAAAAAGACCCCTCTTTACTGGCCGAAATGGCCAGTGCCCTGCATTCCGTGTCCGTTCCGGAAAGCTGATTTGACAATCGTTCTACAAACCATTTTCAAATTTCCAAATCTCCGGATTTCGATATTTTAACGGTATCCCCTTAAAAATAATCTCAAAAATTCCAGAAAAGCTGTTACTTTGTACGGTTAAAAATTCTAGTCATCCCATTCATTCATGAAATGAAAAAAAACTCACCCATATCAGTCCTCACCGGAATGGTATTGCACGCCTTCAATAAGCGTGGGTTTTTTGTAGCGCCCCTGTGCGTTATTTTTTCTGTTCGTCCCATTCCCTTTTGGGTACGACGTTGATATTCCCCATCCATAGTCTTCCGTCAGGACCTATGCCCGTAATCAGCCGGTCTGTAAATTCAATGACCCCGTCATTGGCATTCATTTATCCCACGTATTCATTCAATGGAACAAGAACAAAAGTTCACAATACAAATCGCAAATGCCTCTCATCAGGATTTTGCACAGATCATTTGTGATGAAATGGAATCTTCCGCCAAAGCGCGCGGTACCGGAATTGCCAAAAGGAGCCCCGACTATATCAGGGAAAAAATGCGGGAAGGGAAAGCGGTGATCGCTTTTACCGAAAACGGCATCTGGGCCGGCTTCTGTTATATAGAAACCTGGAGCCACGGCGAATATGTAGCCAATTCCGGATTGATCGTTGCGCCTCCTTACCGGAAAAGCGGACTGGCAAAAAACATCAAGGGGAAAATCTTTGAGCTGAGCCGGAAATTATACCCGGGCGCAAAATTGTTCGGACTCACCACCGGTCTCGCGGTCATGAAGATCAATTCAGACCTGGGTTATGAACCCGTCACCTATTCCGAACTCACGCAGGATGAAGCTTTCTGGGCAGGTTGTAAAAGCTGTGTGAATTATGAAATCCTCATGAGCAAGGAAAGAAAAAACTGTATGTGTACCGCCATGTTATATGATCCCAAAGATCATAAGCCCAAAGAAGAAGCAGCGGAAGATTTCGTAAAACACAGTAAACTCTATGAACGTTTCATGAAGATCAAACAATGGAGCTTGCTGAAAAACCTGCTCCGCAAGGAAAAAGTAGACCTGATCCTTGCCGAGCTTGGCCTGGTGCGGACCGGTAAATTGAAAAAGGAAAAGCTGGCTAAATAATACAAACGCGTACGATCCATGAATTCAGAAAACAAAAAAGTTGTTTTAGCATATAGCGGCGGCCTGGATACCACTTACTGCGCCATTTATCTTAAAAAGATCAAAGGTCTGGAAGTGCATGCCCTAACCGTAAATACCGGTGGTTTCAGTACCGGAGAAATGGAAGCCATTGAAAAAAGAGCGAAGACCCTGGGTGTGGCTTCCTTTAAGTCGGTGGACGTTACGGAAGATTATTACCAGTCCTGCATCCGTTACCTGATTTTTGGAAATGTGCTGAAGAATGCAACCTATCCACTCAGTGTGAGTGCCGAAAGAATGGTGCAGGCCATTGCCGTAGCAAAATATGTGGAAGAAACCGGCGCTGCCTATGTGGCCCATGGAAGCACGGGTGCAGGGAATGACCAGGTCCGTTTTGACATGGTTTTTATGGGTATGGTGCCGGATGCCACGATCCTGACACCGATCCGCGATTTGAAACTCAGCCGCGAACAGGAAATTCAGTTTTTAAAAGAGCATGGCGTGGAGATGAATTTTGAAAAAGCCAGATACAGCATCAATAAAGGACTCTGGGGAACTTCGGTCGGCGGTCGGGAAACCCTGAATTCAAAGGATTATTTACCTGAAGACGCCTGGCCGACCCCGTTAACAGAACATAAAGCAAAAAAAATCAGTCTCGGGTTTGAAAAAGGAGAACTGAAAGCGGTCAATGATCAGCAGTTCGGTCACCCGGTACGGGCCATCCAGTACCTGCAATCGATCGCCCAGCCCTTTGCGGTCGGAAGGGACATTCATGTGGGTGATACTATTATCGGGATCAAAGGCCGGGTTGGTTTTGAAGCTGCAGCCCCCCTGATCATCATCAAGGCCCATCACCTGCTCGAAAAACATACATTAACCAAATGGCAGTTATACTGGAAAGAACAACTGGGCAGCTGGTATGGCAACTGGCTGCATGAGGGACAGATGCTGGATCCTACCATGCGCAATATCGAAAAATTCCTGGAAGACTCCCAGATAACCGTTTCCGGAAAAGTATTTGTAACAATGGAGCCCTATCGTTTTACGGTAACAGGTATTGAAAGTCCGCATGATCTCATGAGCAGCCGTTTCGGGGCCTATGGGGAAATGAACAGCGGCTGGTCGGGCGAAGATGTGAAAGGATTCGCCAAAATCTTTGGCAACCAGACGGCCATATACCATAAAATCAACGAGGACGGCAAACACCCAAAATGAAAAAAATCAGGATTGGCATAACAGGGGGCGCCGGGTATACCGGTGGGGAACTGATTCGCATCCTGCTCCATCACCCGCAGGCCGAACTGGTGTCTGTGCAGAGCAGGAGTAACAGCGGGAAGCGGCTGTCTGCTGTACACCAGGACCTGGCGGGAGATACCGACCTGCTTTTTACGGATACCCTTTCCCAGGATATCGACGTGCTCTTTCTTTGTGTCGGCCATGGAGAAGCAAGGAAATTCCTCCTGGATAACCCGTTGAAACCGGAAATCCGGCTGATCGATCTGTCGCAGGACTTCAGGCTGGAATCCAATAACCACCTGACTGCTTCCGGCAAGCCCTTTATATATGGATTGCCGGAATTAAACCGGGAACAGATCAGGCCGGCTACCTCTATCGCCAACCCGGGATGTTTTGCCTCCGCCATCGAACTGGGACTGCTCCCCCTTGCCAAACAGGGATGGTTAACCGAAGTCTTCTGCACAGGCATTACCGGCTCCACCGGTGCAGGACAGGGATTAAACGCCACTTCCCATTTTTCCTGGCGGGCCAATAATATCCAGGCCTATAAAACACTTACCCATCAGCACCTGGCCGAAGTCAACCAGTCGCTGAACCAGTACCAGGAAGGATTTGGCAGCAACAGACTGCATTTTGTTCCCTGGCGGGGCGATTTTACCCGGGGTATTTTTGTCAGTTCCCAGCTTAAAATCAAACAGGATTTGCCGGCTTTGTTAAATCTGTATCAGGATTATTATGCAGGTCATCCTTTTACCGGCATCAGCGAAACCCCCATTTTTTTAAAGCAGGTGGTCAACACCAATAAATGCCTGATCCAGCTGGAAAAACAGGGCGATATGCTGGTCGTACATACTGTGATTGACAATCTGCTGAAAGGTGCCAGCGGACAGGCCGTACAAAATATGAATTTGATGTTTGGACTGGATGAGACGGAGGGACTGAAACTGAAAGCGAACTATTTCTGAGGCTTAACGCGGAACGCTTAACGCGGAGAGCCTGATCATTATAAAGTATAACCCACAAGATAAATCTCTTAAAGCCAGCACCGAACCCAGAAGCGTTCATCGTTCGGTGTTAAGCATTAAGTCAAAAAAATAAGATGAAACTCTTCGACGTTTATCCGGTTAATAATATCACAATCACCCGGGCAAAAGGATCCTATCTCTGGGATGATGCAGGCCGGCAGTACCTTGATATGTACGGAGGTCATGCCGTTATTTCCATCGGCCATACACACCCGCATTTTGTATCGCGGATCACCCACCAGCTGAACCGGGTTGCCTTTTATTCCAATTCCATCCGGATTCCCCTGCAACAGGAACTGGCAGATAAGCTGGGAAAAGTGTCAGGCAAAGAAGACTACCAGCTTTTTCTATGTAATTCCGGGGCGGAAGCCAATGAAAATGCGATGAAGCTCGCTTCCTTTTATAACGGAAGAAAAAAAATCGTCGCATTCAGCAAATCCTTTCACGGAAGAACGTCCCTGGCCGTTGCCGCTACGGATAACCCGGCTATTGTAGCTCCCGTTAATCAAACCGAAAACGTGGTTTTTCTTCCTTTTAATGATGAAGCTGCACTCTCAGCTTATTTTTCAGAACATGGGGCTGAAGTAGCTGCCGTGATCATTGAAGGCATACAGGGTGTTGGTGGAATAAATATCGCCGCTTATGCCTTTCTTCAAAAAATAAGGTCCCTTTGTACCGAACATAATGCCGTTTTTATTGCAGACAGTGTGCAGTGCGGCTACGGCAGGACCGGACTGTTTTTTTCCCACG
>DHWT01000111.1 GCA_002413325.1 Chitinophagaceae bacterium UBA5175
ATTACAGAATGGACAACAAAAAGAGATCTCACTCCCGAAGAGTTGATTGGCTATTGCAAAAATGCAGATGCCTTTCTTAGCGCCGGCAGTAACCGGATTGACCGGTCTTTCCTGGAGGCCGTTACACATCTGAAAGTGATCAGCCTGCACAGTGCCGGTTATGACAATGTGGATATCGCTACGGCGACTGCTTTAAAATTGCCGGTCGGAAATACGCCCGGGGTATTAAGTGATGCAACAGCCGACATTGCTTTTTTATTGATGCTGGCCACTTCGCGAAAGGCATTTTATATGAATAAAACCATCGAACAGGGGAAATGGGGTTTTTTCGAACCAACAGCCAACCTGGGTATCGATATCCGGGGGAAGACCCTGGGTATATTCGGACTGGGTAATATCGGGTTTGAACTGGCCAGACGTTGTTCCGCGGCATTCGGAATGAAAATCATCTATCATAACCGGGGCCGGCATGAAAAGGCAGAAAAGGAATTACATGCGCATTGGGTAAGTTTCCATGAATTGCTGGAACAATCCGATGTATTGTCAGTCAATACCGCGCTTACACCTGAAACAAAAGGAACCTTCAACAAGCAGGCTTTTGCCCGCATGAAAAAGACAGCCATTTTTATCAATGCGGCCAGGGGTTCGATCCATAATGAAGAGGATCTGACGGAAGCCCTGGAGCAGGGTATGATCTGGGGTGCCGGCCTGGATGTGACCAATCCCGAACCCATGCGCCGCGACCATCCCTTACTGAATATGCCCAATGTTTGTGTATTGCCTCATATCGGATCTGCTACAGAGGAAACCCGGGCTGCCATGTCGCTGATCGCCGCCAAAAATGTCGTCGCTGGTTTGAACGGGGAACGGCTGCCCTTTGTAGTGAATCCGGAAGTGTACGCTTAACACCTAAAACGTATCGGTCAACGGCCAGCCATCTGCCGTCTGCAAAAGGTGCCAGCTTTAAGCGTCCGGCGTTAAGCCTACTTATGCACTTTCAAATTAAAATTGCGGGAAATATTGAATCCGAAATAAATATCCCCATGGCTCCAGGTACCAGGGGTCTGGGTGATATACTGGGTTTCGGTCATACTTTGGGAGTTGCTGAAAACGAGCTGGAATACATGCCCCCCCGTTTCGATATCCCAGCCAAGAGATAAGGAATTATTTACAGGGGTCGAAACCACCTGGTTTGGAAATAGATAGTCGTATTCCACATTGATGCTCATCCGCCTGCTGATTTTCATTCGGGCTCCGCCGGCCAGGGCCAATACGTTATTCTGATCGGCACTGGTCGGAACCAGGTTGTAATGGATGAGGGTGGGCGTAAGTTCCATGGAAAACAAGCGGCTGAATTTCCTTGCCATCAGCACCTGGGTCGTATACGCCAGGCGGTATGTGGAGTTTAAGTATGTTTTATCGGGGAAATGCTGCGTATAATAACTCATGGAACTGAGAATGCTAACGGAGAGAGGCATGCGCCCGTTATTGTCCGATTGACGCAGTAATTTATACTTCAGGTAACCATCGAATGTTTTCTGGAATGAACTTCTTCCGATACCCACAGACAGCCGGTCGCTGATTCCATAATCCAGTCCCATGCGCAGGGTTGCGTTATCAAGCCCGAAGAGTTCATAACTGCCGCTGTTGAGGGCACCGAACCGGTGCTGGATCTCCACATTCAGCGCACCGGCTGCCGGTGCTTCAATCGTTTTCATATTAACGATATACAATGCCTTGAATGTGCCCGTCACATATTCGGTCCGGGGAGCAGCAGCCAGTGAATCTTTCAGCGATTGCAACAACTGATCCTGTGCTTCAGTTTGTAAACCGTATAACAGGCAGGTGAAAACGAAATATATCTTCCTTGTTTTCATATTTTTTATTTTGAACGCATCCAAACGGTCCTGACTTTCACATCTATATCTTTGGCAATTTTTCCCCTTACCACTTCCGGAATGCTGATATCAAAATTTTCAGGTATTATTTTGAAGAAAGCCGTGCCCAGGATCCGGTCGTTTTTTACTTCAAGCTGGGCCGTGGTTTCAATGGGCCGGGTTACTCCATGAAGGTTCAGTTCCCCTTTAATGACGACCTGGTAAATGCCTTCTTTGGATAAATCCATTTCTCCCGAACAACTGCCGGAAAATGTCGCCTTCGGATATTTGTCACTCTCTGCATAGTTCTCATTAAAGTGTTCCTGCATCAGCTCCCTGGGGAAAATAAATCCCTTCAGTAAGAGAGCGAATGCCAGGTGGTGACTCGCCGGGTCCAGGATGGCATAGACCTGGTTGTTTTCAGCCTGGATATCTTCTAAAGGTGTCTTTGAATAAAACCCGATGAAACCTGTTTTGGTCAGGTAGACCTGGCAAAAAGCATTGCCGGAAAATAACAGGATCAGAAGGAAACTCAAACAGCATCGCAAACGCATATATCCGGATTTAATTATTTTGTGCGCCCTGGCTTATCCAGTCAACTATTTTATTGATGGTGCAATCATCCATTTTAGGCTGACCGTAAGGCATCCCTATATACCCGGTTGCATGAGTGATGTTGCCTTTCAGGTATCCGTTGCCGGCATAGGTTTTCAAATCGTTATAACTGTCCAGTATGATGCCCCCGCTGCCTGTATTGCTGTTGCTCCCATGGCAGGCATAGCAATGGGACTGCAGGATGGGGACTACATCAGCCGCATATTTCATATCTGCCGTATCGCAGGAAGATGTTCCGTTACCCGGAGGAGGCGGATTCATGGTTTGCCGGTCTGCACTGGTTTTGGAGCAGGAGATAAAAAAAAATGCTGGCAGGGCTGAAAACAAAATCGCGGTAAGGAACCGGAACTTCATAGTTGTTTATTTAAGTGAATGAAAATTTATTTTTTAATGACGCAATCCACCAGGTTCACATCCATGAGGAAGCCGGTGCATTTCCCTTTGATGGTTACTGCATCACCTTTTTGGAACTTCTCATCCGGGTTCAGATCTTTTTTTAAACCACTGCAATTGATACCTCCGTCGTCCGCGGCCCGGAGGTTGATGGAAACATAATTTCCGTTTTCACTTGCCGAAGAGATAATCCCGGTAATCTCAATCACCTGGCCCACCCATTTTTTGCTGGCCGTATTTTCGGATTTTAGAAACTCATTATAAAGATTCGTGGCAGACAGGGTGGCCACTGCCCGGTCTGCAGCCACATTCCGGTGCGGCTGATACACGGAATAAATTCCCCGGCCGGCCAGGCCAAGCAATAAAAGGCCTGTTCCGAAAAAATAGATTTTTCGCATAACAACGATTTGCTGATTTTACGTTAACGGAAGGAATGGGTGATACCGAAGTATATACCCGTACTCGAAATCGGCATGCTGCCGATACCAATGCCCTGAACAGGGATTTTCAAATAGGGTTCGATCTGGATTTTTGTTTTACTGCCAATAGCGAATTCATAGCCCCCGCTTAACTGGAGGATGGAGAAAATATTATTGGTAGAATTATTATAAGTTGAATCATGTGTATATGTCTGCCCGCTATAGCCATACGCCAGGTAGTTGTAATTTTCTTTTTTCATCAGGTAGGAAGAAAAGCCGGCTTTGGCAAAAAAGCCATGTTTATTCCTGGATGCAAAATCATATCGCAGGTTTATCGGAATTTCAAACATGTTACAATTGCCATCCACATTTACGATCGTGACGCTGGCCGGAATATTAGCGTTGCTCTTATTAAAATAATTACCTGTAGAATAATAGTATTTCTTATCCCACAGTAAACCGGTTTCAATGGTCAGCCGCTTATTGAAACGATAACCGGCCAGAACGCCCAGGCTGAACCCGGGATGTTTGATAGACTGGAAATCCACACTACTCAGGTCCGGTCCGGCCAGGAAACCGATGTAAATACCTTTTGAAGATTGGGTCCTATCTGCCTTTGATTTTGATGTTGTTCCTGTTGAAAAGTCCTTTAAAGAAACGCCGGTTGCAGGTGCTGTAGAAAAAGGTATTCCATGCACCAGCACGGATTCATTTGAGCCGTAAACGGATAAGGATAAGGTTTTTGTCACCGGTTCATGGAATGATTCCGGGAAAAGGGAAGGCGTTTCTGCAAGGGAGCTCTTTGTGCTGGCCTTCATCATATATGCACCGGGTACAGCAGTCATATAAATTATATGCAAATCATTTTTGCCGGAAACACCAGTAAGAGAAGCATTGTCTGATGGCCCCTGCATTTTTTTACTGAATGAATCTTTATCCTTCAAAAAGGTATTGACAGACGGATTTGGGGAAGGGTTGCCAGCGGCCTGTTCGCCCGGGATTGCCTGGTCTTTTTTTGTTTGACCGCCCTGACCGGCAGCAAGGGTATGATCTCCGGTGGAGGCATGACCGGGTTTCTGTTCTTTTTTATATCCTGAAAAATATACAAGAGAGAACAGGCCGAGTGGAATCAGGAGCAGCAGTAGAAGCCATCTGCGTTTATTGCGGGCTCCACGGGCCTGCATTGCCGGCGCTGCATGCTGTTCGCCTGGAATTTCTCCCCTGAGTTTGCCCAGCAACTGATCCCAATCCGACTCCGACGTTTTGAGTGGATAGAGATCGCCCGCTTTGCGGAACAGGTCGTCCATATTGTTATTTACATGCTCCATGATTTCGACTCCTCCTTTTCTTTAATGATCTTTTGCAGGATACCCCTTGCCCGGGACAGGTTTGATTTGGATGTGCCGACTGAAATACCCAGGGTATCTGCAATTTCAAAATGGGTGCATCCGTCTATTACAAACATGTTGAATACAACCCGGTACATGGGGGGAAGACTTTTTACATAGCTGATCAGCTCTTTATATAATAGCAACTGGTCCGCTTTCTGGCTGTTATCCGGTTCTTCCCATACATATTCCGGAATACCACCAATTTCCGGTGTCATATTATTTTTACGCAATTCGTCGATGGATGTGTTGATAACAATCCGTTTCATCCAGGCCATCAGCAGCCTTTCCGGGAAATCCTCCTCTTCGTACTGGAAACGGTCTATATGCCGGAATACCTTAACGAACCCGTCGTTGGTAATATTCACAGCAACATCATACCGGTATACGTAACGGAATGCAATTTTTAATGCATAACCATAGAACCGCTCGTAAAGCATTCGCTGGCATCGTGGGTCCTGTTTTTTACATCCCTCTATGATATGTATGATGTTATCCAAGGTCTTCAGGCGTCTATACTGTTTTAAAATTGTTATGGTGCAGCCGCAGTGAATTCATCCATGACCGGCCAGATGCCCGGGGTAGGTACGCTGATTCCTTTGGAATTACCCCGTATCAGTGAGTCAGGTCCAAACCGGTAAACCGGCCAACCTTTATAAGTTAATTGCGGCTTGCCAAATTCATTGATGGTTGAAAACATTGTTTTATCCAATGTAGACGGTGTATTCTGTATGGTACTTATCTGAAAAATGGGCCAGAATGCATCATTGCTGAAATCTGGTTTTGTATAATTATTCGTGTCTGATTTGTCGAACGAAAACGAATATAAAGTTACCCCGCGATCGTCTGTCATATAGAATGTTTTTCCGGTTCCGGGTTTATAAGTGCTGTCGTACTGGATCCCGTCATTACCGACCAGCTGGCTGAATGCCAGCATCACCGTATAATCCGGCTTGGCCACATACCAGATACTTTCGAGCCCGTCACCTTTTATATCTGCAGCCGTTATGTCTCCGGCATAATAGTATAACGGCCAGCCTTTGTAAGTAGTCTGTTTGGCGCCGTCTGAACGGGTAATGACACCAAAATCGGTCTGATTCAACCCGGTACCAAAGGTCGGACTGGCCATATAAAAGACCGGCCAGGTGGAAATGCAACCACCGGTGCAGGCCGAACTGCCACTTGCATCCATCGAAAAGAAATAAAGTGTTTTGCCATTGCCGTCGGCCAGAACAGACCCAAAATGGGAATCTGTCTTTAATTGAACGGACAAACCGGGAAGAGTGGAAGGAGGTGTATTATTACCATATCCACCGGATGAACTTTTTTGACAGGAATCCAGGCTCCAAAGGAGCAGAAGGGGGACGACCGGCAATAGTCTATAATTTAAGCGCATAAAGATTGAATTTGAATCTGATAAAAGGTAATGGGCAATAGTGAAACACGTGTTTAGTATTGAGTACGGGCTTTTAACCGGCAGGTTGCGTGGATTACAAATAGATGAGGGCCGCCTGTATTTAATGTTGTTAATTTATTATGTTTGATAAACCCAACCAACTGCTGTGCGCCGGATTATTATTCTGATTTTATTCCTGCAGATATATTTACTGTCTCTTGCCAATAACGAGGTTCAGGTCACCACTTCCCTTTCCGGTATATACTGGAATCATGTTTGGCTGAGCTTTTTCTTCGGAGTGCTTTTGACCATGTTGTTCCGGTACCTGAATCAGCGTTCCATGCCGGCGGATCAGCGAAGTGATGCAGGCCTGCCTTTAAGAGGATGGATTATTTTACTTGGGGTCACCCTGGTAATACAGTTTGCCATCCAGGGATATGCTTTCTGGAATTCAAATTTCTATCTGAAGTCAGCATGGTATCCATGGGAGGCGGCAGGGGGGGGCATGAAATTGCATTTGCTTTTTATCCTGGAAATGCTGATGACCCTGTTTGCGATAGCAGGCACCGGGGCTTTGATATACTGGTTTTTCGGTAGAAGAGATATTTTCCCTTCCATGTTTATTTATTACGTCGGTTATTTACTCTTAACCCAATTCATTTTACTGATCGTATATCACATCACGGATCTTCCGGCTGACCTGTTAAGCGTCCGTCACGTCATCTTAAAGCAGTTTTTCAGAATGATGGTTTGTGCCATGATCTGGGTCGGTTTTGTTATAAAGTCTGAAGATGTAAAACAAACCTTTGTTTATCCGCATGGATGAGTGTTTCATAACTCAGATAAATACTCCGCCAGTTTATTGATGGAAACAGCTGCCCGCCTGATTTCTGATTCAGCCTGTTGAAAATTTCTTTGTTCAATGGATTCGCGTATACCGGGCAACGTTTTAACAGAATAGCCGGTATAGTATCCGGGTGCATATAAAACATGTTTGTACCAGGACCTGAGCGGCAGGCCCTGATCCAGCAGGAGTTGCTGTTCCGCCCGGTACAGCTGCTGGTTCAGACTGTCCTTTTGTTTTGCATTCAAAGACTTATTCTTCAACAAGGCAAATGCATGATCGGATGCCCTGCCCAGGCTGGTTACTGCATTTTCCAGTGGAGAAAAATCGATATAGGGTACTTCCTGTTTTATGGCAGGCGGAATAAACGTTATTGCCGTATCGGCTGCAAGAACCCCGTATTTTCTCCGTATGATCTCATTGTTAATGGAGGTGGTTTCCCTGAGGCTGGTTATCAATCCCTGTAGTTCTGCCGTATACGATTTTATCTGCCTGTAAAGCGATCGGTAATCAAAGGGCAGGAGGTCCGCATTGAGCATACGCAGGGTGGTATGACCCGCCATTTTTGAAAGGGCCGCTTCATAATAAAAGCCGGGGTCTATAAACCGGATAAAATTATCATAGGAGTCATAAATGGAATGGTAAACCCCACTGTTTTCTTCTCCCGAGAATCCGAAATCCAGGCAGGGAATACCCAGGTGTTGCAGGAAAGGAGAAAAATCAGAACCCGTGCCCAGGGCTTCCAGGCGGAGACTGGTTTTATTCATGATTTTCCTGGCCAGCAAAGGATTCTCCGCGTTTACTACTTCACGGGCCTTTAATCGTTCGTACAGGCTTACCCCAGTTTGCGGGTCCGGAATATCTTTGGCAACTGCATCCACCAGGCCTTCCAGGGCTTGGGAACCACCTGCATGCAGAAAACCTCTTCCGTTTTCATCAGAATTAATATAGACAACTGCGTTTTGTTGCAATAACCGGGCATGGTCTTCTGCCCATTCCGTGGAACCGACCAGGGCAGGTTCTTCCCCGTCCCAGGCACAAAAAACGATCGTTCTTCTGGGTTTCCAACCCGACTTTACCAGGGCACCCATGGCTTTCGCTTCTTCCAGCATCGCCGCCTGTCCGCTGATGGGATCCTGGGCACCATTCACCCAGGCATCATGATGGTTGCCACGGATCACCCATTCATCCGGAAATTCAGATCCCCTGATCATCGCAACAACGTCATAGCAGGGAACCAGTTTCCAGTCTGATTGCATTTCCAGGTGAACAGTGGATTTTCCGGGGCCGATATGGTAGGTAATCGGCAGGGCGCCCCGCCAGCTTTCCGGGGCTACCGGTCCGGTGAGGGCCTCCAGCAGGGGTTCGGCGTCATGATAGCTGACCGGCAATACCGGAATTTTAATCAGGTTGGGCGCATCCAGGTGGGACGGATATCTTTTTGCATCCCTGGTGGCGCCGATACCCGGCGTAAGCGGATCCCCGGGATACACTACCATATCCATCACACTGCCCCGCTGTACGCCATACTCGTTTTTGAATGGCCCTTTCGGGTACACTTCTCCCTGGAAGTAACCATCATCCCTGGGATCGGAATAAATGATGCAGCCGATGGCTCCGTGTTCCTGTGCAATTTTCGGCTTGATACCGCGCCAGCTCTGCCCGTAACGAGCGATCACAATTTTCCCTTTTACGTCGATGCCATACCGGGCGAGCACTTCATAGTCTTCATTCAGACCATAATTTACATATACCAGTTCTCCGTTTACATCTCCGTCGGCACTCCAGGCATTATATGTGGGAAGCTGACCCGGTTGCCCGCTGGTAGCGTCCTCTTTCAATGCGGGCTCTTTTAATAAAGCATGATAGACCCTTGGGGCTGTCATATCCAGTATCCTGATTCTGGGCAGGGGGAATAAGACCTGGTAAACATCCATATGCACATCGAATCCATAATCCCGGAATTTCTGCTGTATTTTTTCGGCCACTTCCCTGCTGCCCGCCGAACCCAGGTTATGCGGACCGGACGACAAATCCCGGAGGGTCCGGCCGATATTTTCAGGGCTGATCAGGCTGTCAAAAGATTTTTCTTTCTTCAATTCTTCCAAAGCACTGGTATCATTGAATCCGGTGAGGGAGCCTGTCTGGGCCCGAATCAGGGAATTCACGAAAACGAATAAACATAAATAAAGACCTTTTCGCATAATTTTCAGATATACTTAAAAGTACTTAAAAATTGAAACCCGGACTGAAGGATTACAACCTGAGGACAGGATTCATTTTAATCATTTCCGCTGTCAACGGATAGTCTTTGTAACTTGCCTTAAACCAGGATGATGAAAACTTTTGAACCCGAAAAAATCAGGCAGTTTTTCTTCATTGCCCTGCTGACTGTTCTGGGTACAGTCCAGTTTATCTATCTGAGATCCTTCCTGCCTTCCCTGCTGGGCGCCATCACATTTTATGTACTGATGCGGAAATTTATGAAACGGATGCTGGCGAAAAATTGGAAACCCGGACTGGCTGCACTGATGCTGATACTGATTTCCTTTTTAATCATAATGCTTCCGGTTATTGTACTGATCAATTCCGTGAGTTCGAAAATTGGTTACGTGATCAGCCATGCCACGGAACTCACCGGTTCTTTTATTTTATTTCTGAGAAATATCGAAACCCGTTTCGGGTATCAGTTATTAAATGAAGAAACCATTCGGAATCTGAGTGGATTGTCGCTGCAGAAACTGCCCCTGATTCTGGGAGCCACATTTAATTCCCTCGTGGTCCTTACGATGATGTATTTTATTTTGTATTACATGCTGATCCGGGGCAATAAAATGGAAGACTGGCTGGAAAAAGTGTTGCCGCTTCGTAAAGATAATATCGTACATGTGCAGCGTCAGATGAACAGGCTCGTAATTTCCAATGCTGTGGGTATTCCGCTGGTCGCTTTGCTGCAGGGGGTGTCCGGGTTGATACTATACCTGATTTTGGGAATCCGGGAACCTATATTATGGTTTGCCCTCACCGCTTTCACTTCCATGCTTCCCATTATCGGATCGCCCCTGGCCTATGTGCCGCTGGCCCTTATCCAGATGGCCCATGGAGAAACAGGTAAGGGCATCATCATCATCGTATACGGACTGGTTGTTATTGGAACCGTGGATAATGTGCTTCGCATCTGGCTGCAAAAACTGATTGGCGATGTACATCCGTTGATCACGATTTTCGGGGTGTTTGTGGGGGTTCCGCTGTTTGGTTTTATCGGGCTGGTCTTCGGCCCCCTGCTGATTTCATTATTTTTTCTCCTGATGCGGATTTACCGGGTGGAATTTATTGCACCTGAAGAAAACCTGGGAGGCGATTGATGATCAGACCTGTGTTTAAAGCCTGACGCTTAAAGTATAACGTTTACCATTAAACGCTATTAGCGGATGGTTTAGCGATTCATGTTTAAAGATCAACGGCCCATAGGTATTTTGGGCAAAAAAAAGGGCCGGAAATACCGGCCCGTTATAACGAGATTCAAATCATTTTACACACGGCCTGCAAGTTCTTTACCTGCTTTGAATTTTGCTACTTTTTTAGCCTTTATTTTGATGGTTGCACCGGTTTGGGGATTCCGGCCATTACGCGCTGCGCGTTTAGATACCGAAAAAGTTCCGAAACCGACAAGCGTTACTTTATCTCCTTTTTTGAGCGTTTTAGCAATGGCTTCTGTAAAGGAATCGAGGGCTGCGCCTGCCTGTGTTTTCGTGATGCCTGCGTCATCGGCTAATTTTGCAATCAGTTCTGCTTTGTTCATGGAAAATGTTTTTTATTGATTTCGATAAAAAGCAAATATAAGGTTATGGTTCAAGAAGCCTGATTCCGGGGAAAATATTTACACGGGATCTGCCCCAAACAGCAGTATTTATTGCAGAAATCCACGGTTTCATTGCAAATTCCGGGATATTAGCCGTTTACCAGTGCATCAGGGCCCCCGGTACTCTTCAAATATGCTTTAATAACTGCTCTTTCAGTTCCTGCATACCTTCGGTAGCCGGTTTTTGAATACTGTATAAATTTTGAATTCCCCGGGTATGGGGAATGTTTTTATCTATGATGAATTTGGGTATTTGCGGGAGGGCGAAATCAATCAGTCCGGCAGCGGGGTAAACAGTCAGGGAAGTCCCGATAATTACAAATATATCTGCACTGTGTACCATCCGGACGGCATCTGCTAGCAGGGGAACGGGTTCTTCAAACCATACAATATGAGGTCTCAATTGGCCGCCATCCGGCCCTTTATCACCGAGGTGGATATCATCCCGGATGGGATAAACGAGGGAATCGTCGAGTTCACTGCGCATTTTAAATATTTCCCCATGCAAATGTAAAACCTGTGTGGATCCCGCTCTTTCATGGAGGTCATCAATATTTTGGGTGATGATCTGTGTGTTGAAATATTCTTCCAGGCGGGCCAGTTCTTCATGAGCTGTATTGGGTAGGGCATCCCGCACATTCCGCCGGCGCATATTGTAGAAATGAAGTACCTGTTCCGGGTTTTTCCTCCATCCCCGGGGCGTGGCCACTTCGTTTACGTCATAACCCTCCCAGAGTCCATCGCTGTCCCGGAAAGTTTTCAAACCGCTTTCGGCACTGATGCCGGCTCCTGTGAGAACAACAAGTTTTTTCTGCATACATCATTTTGGTTGGCGTAAAAAGGTTTACGCTTGGTCGTTGGTCGTTGGTCGTTGGCGTTGGCGTTGGCGTTGGTTCATTTTGGAACCCAATTTACAAAAAGCATTCAGCGTTCAGCATAAGGCCTTAACCTTTCCATCGCTTTATACATATCCACACCCTTACCCAATACCGGTTTAAAAGGATCTCCTTCCTTTCTTAATCTCTCCAGTGCATTATATATCGTAAAATCTTCCATCTGCAATCCCTTTTTTAGCTCAGGCCAGTACAAGGGCATCGAAACCGGGGCGCCGGGTTTCGGGCGAAGGGAATAGGGTGCTGCAAGCGTTGCCTGTGGCCGGTTTTGGAGGAAGTCCAGGTAGATCTTGCCTTTTCTTTTTAACGTGGGTCTATCGATGCTGGTAAAGCCTGGAATTTCTGCGTGCACGGCAGTCACGATGACCCTCGCAAATTCTTTGGATTCGTCATAAGTATATTTTGTTCCGAGTGGAATATAAATATGGATACCTGTAGAGCCGGAGGTTTTGCAACAGGAGTTCACACCGATGCTTTCCAGGATCTGGTGGGTTACCTGTGCTGCATCGATTACCTGGCTGAACGGATTATTATCCGGGTCAAAATCAATAATGCACCAGTCGGGATAACCGGGTTTTCCGATCCTGCTGGACCAGGGATTGATTTCTATACAACCCAGCGAAACCATATAAAGGAGATGGGCTTCATCCGCACATACCAGGAATTCCTTTTCCTTTTCATCCC
This sequence comes from Chitinophagaceae bacterium UBA5175, assembly GCA_002413325.1. Taxonomy (GTDB): domain Bacteria; phylum Bacteroidota; class Bacteroidia; order Chitinophagales; family Chitinophagaceae; genus Puia. The sequence continues at coordinate 12,372 of DHWT01000111.1, forward strand.
CTTCACTGCGATAGGCAAATTTTTCAATCCATTCAGGCGCTTTTCCTTTTATGTTTTTTTGAAAAAAATGCTCCCCCTCAATGCCATCCGGGTGGCGGTTCAGGGAATGGGGCCGGCTTTTCAGGTAGGGAAGGATATAAGGGGCCACCTGGTAATAATAGTTCAGCATATCTCTTTTGGTAAGGTTTTCCTTTGGCCAGAAGATCTTACTTAAGTGGGTAAATTTTAATTCATGCCCGCTGATCTTTCGTATCTGGATCTCTTCAGCAGGATCCAGGAGATTATTTCTGGTTTGTCCGTTGGAAGCCATCGTAACAAAGGTATGGTCCGGCTGTTCACCGGGACCTGCTTTGAGCTCCGTATTTTCCGGGTCCGGGGGAAGATGGTTTTATTATTCGGGCTTTAAAAAACGGAACCCTTTTGATTCAGTAAAAATCATTCCATGGAGTACCTGAAAAACCCGGAAAAGGGAATACAATTTCGGCAACGAATTCAGCCTGGGATTCAGGCTTTTATTCCCATTTTCGAGATGACATAGTTATAGAGATCCTGCATACTGTGGATATCGATCAGGTCTGCCGGATCCACTTTAATATGCAGATTTTTCTCCATCACCACAACGAGGTCAATATAATCCAGGCTATCCAGTTCCAGGGTTGACTTGAGGTCGGCGGATGGAATAATTTTTGACCGGTCCACTTCAAATTCAGCCTCCAGGAAATCATTGATGATTTCAATAATCATTTCCTCCGTTAAGGTTTTATTATTCTCATGCTGCATGGGATAAAATTACCATTTTCTGTCTGAATGATTTTTTTATCTCAAACCCGGGGATTTCGGTAAATTACTGCAATGGGTCAGCCCGAATTCAAGGATTTTTACGACGTGGTTGTGGTAGGCGCCGGGATAGGCGGACTCACCTCAGCGGCCTTATTGAGCAAGGCGGGCCTGTCTGTGTGCGTTTTGGAAAAAGAACCCCGTGTGGGTGGTTACCTGGCGGGATTCAGGAGGAAACATTTTGTTTTTGATACGGCCATTCACTGGCTCAACCAGTATGGGCCGGGCGGGATCCTGGATAAATTGTTCAAAGTCATTGGAAGCGACCATCCGGTAGCGGCCGGCCAGCAGCGTATCCGCCGGTATAAGGGTGAATATTTCGACTATCTGCTCACCCATAACCCCGATGAAATGCGGGACCGGCTGATCATGGATTTTCCGGAAGAAAGGAAGGGCATTGAACGCCTGTTCCTAAAAGCCCGGCAGATAGGCCGCTCTTTTAAAAATTATAACCGGATATTCCGGTCCGAAGAAACCATGTCTTTTTTTGAAAAGCTGAAAAATAAAATACGTTTATTACAGTTCGCCGTGCCATTCATTCCTTATATTTCTTTTTCAGGAGAAAAAGGCCTGAAAAGGGGGCTGAACCGGTTTTTTAGGGACCCCCGCCTGCATCGGATATTTACCGGGGAACAGGAATTGCTCGGTTGCCTGATTCCCATCGGCTGGGCTTATTTTCATGATTTTCAGAGCCCGCCCAGGGGCGGCAGCCAGGTAATACCCCAATGGCTTCAGTATGTGATCCGTTATTACCAGAACCCCGTTGGCCTGCAGTGCACCGTTAAAGAAATCTTCGTGGAAAAGGGTCGCGCTACCGGCCTGGCTTTCGAACAAAAGGGGAAGCTCCGCCGGTTAAAATGTAATTATATTATCGCAGCATGCGATATTGAAACCCTTTATGAAAAAATGTTACCGCCGGATGCCGTACCGGCCGCACTGAAGAAAAAGCTGGGAAATGCGGATTTATACAGTTCTTCCATTACCGTTTCACTGGCCCTGGACTGCCCGGCTGAACTCTTGGGTTTTCAGGAAGAAATGATTCATCTGGTGGATGAAAATCAGCCTTTCGCAGATCAGTGCGGGGGTGACCCCTGCCGGTCTGAAATCAGCATCATTGCCCCTTCGCTGCGCGATAAATCGCTGGCTCCCGAAAACCAGGGAACGCTTACCCTTTATATGCCCGCCTGTATGGATTATAAAAATGAATGGGAAACCCGGATAGATGATTCCGGGAAAAGGGTCAGGGGAGCGGCTTACCGTCAATTGAAAAAGGAAGTGGCCGAAATACTGATTGCCCGGGTGGAAGAAAAACTGGCCCCCGGTTTGCGGTCACATATCCTTTTTTATGAAGTGGCAAC
>DHWT01000156.1:0-7203 GCA_002413325.1 Chitinophagaceae bacterium UBA5175
TTTCCGAGCGTGCATATACATCTTCCGATGCATCCTGAATTTGCAGATCGTACAGGTCTGCCATAAGTTTTGTAAAATAAAAAAGTGAGGGAGAATCCGTTTTCAGGTGAATGACACCTCCCGGTTTCAGTATCTTTTGGTAAAGGTGAAGAAATCGCGGATGTGTGAGGCGTTTTTTTGCACGGGACGTGCGCAATTGCGGATCGGGGAAAGTAATCCAGATTTCACTCACTTCTCCCGGCAAAAAATAAGAATCGATTTTGTCGATCTGTGTACGGAGGAAAGCCGCATTGGTCAGATGATGCTGAAGGCATTCCAGGGCGCCGGAATAAATCCGGTTTCCTTTCAGGTCGACGCCGATAAAGTTCCGTTCCGGATACAATCTGGAAAGCCCGACCGTATATTCTCCCTTGCCGCAGGCCAGTTCCAGTGTAACCGGGTTGTCATTCTTAAAAAAATCCTTCCATTTGCCCGGCATGTCCTCGGGATATTGCAGCACATTGGCAAAAGATTGAATGGCTTGGAAGCGTATTAGTTTTTTGTGGCCCATGACCCGGCAAAAATAAGGCTTCAGTGGAATTTGTTCTCCGAACCTTCCGGCGAAAATGGACTGCCAGCCGGCAGACTTCCTCCGGGGATCAGTCCGGGCATATTCCCAGGCTGCCGGTTCATTATATGCGGGCTTTGAAAACTGCCGGGTCCTGTATATATATCCGCGGATCTGATTGCCGACATGAACAGGTTTCTGTGTAACAGACCTTCGATAAGCAGGATCGCAGCCATCAGGCCCGAAATATTCTGGGACATGGAAGTCATAACACCGGTTCTGTCCATAATGGATTGAAAGGAATAGCTGCCGATCATACCCAGCGTGGCAATTTCCCAATATTTATAGAATACCCCGATAAAAAGGGTTGCCGTAATGAGTACGGTATAAGAGAACGCTTTAGAAATCCGCATTTTAACGGTACAGATCAGATAGAAACTAATTGCCAGCAAAAAGCTCATCCCGAAATGTGCGGAGAAATGCACCAGCTTATAATGATCCGAAAGAGAATCCGGAAAAATCACGCCGAAACAACAAACTCCTGATGCCAGCAGCACCAGGATTAGTTTGTCTTTAACACTATATTCATTTTTCATAATCACTGAATTCATGTGACGAGGTCGAAATCCGTGCCAAATCATCTTCTTTTAAAGAACATTAACTTTGTAGCACTGTTGGGTTGAATTCACAGGGAGTGGAACCGGCGCTCATTTACCTTCCGACACGCGTGTGTTAAACAGCCGAATGGTTGATGAGGAGAATATTTATATATGGTATTAAGTCGTAATTCATTTTTCCTGCTGTTGGCCGCGCTGATTCTTTTACCGCTGGTATTTTATAAACTGGCCTGGCTGGCCGGGACGCGTGAAACCACGGGAACCATGTATTTTACGGGCCATGGGAACCTGGGATCGATCCTGGGGATTTCCACTTACCCGGTCATCCGGTTCAGGAATGGCAAAGACACGATTGTATTTAACGGGAATGTTAATATTCCGCTGAAGCCTGATGAACTGGTCTCTGTCCGTTATCAGGCTGACAATCCTGCTGATGCAAAAGTGAATTCCTTTACCTGTATCTGGGGTGACACACTGGCTTACGAACTGGGTCCTTTTTTGATTTTACTGGTTGTATTTTTTCACCCGGACCTGGTGCCGAAAAACGCAAAAGTGATACTGGGGAAAAAGCCATGGGTGAGGTTTGTGAATGGGTAACCCTCCATAGTCATAATCTTCCAACCCTGACCCGTAAGACTTCACTTGTTCAGCAACGCCTGGCTAAAGGAAAAAATGTATTTTTGGCTGTTGGAAAAAAGGGTTGGCGCGCCCGGGTTGCAGAACTCATAAAGAGAGGTAAAAGGGGGATCGGATTTTTCAGCTGATATGGAAAACAAATCGTTCATCAGTAAATTGCAACAAGAGCTCCCCATAGGTGAGGCTGAGATCTTTTCATGGGAAGAGCTGACGGAAAAATGGGGACAATATATCAATGACCTCATCGAACATGATTTTCAAAAACTCATCAGCCTGTTATACAGGGTTGATGTTCCGGAAAACAAATTACGTCAGATGCTCAGGGATAACCCCGGTGAAAATGCAGGTAAAATCATTGCCTCCCTCATGATCGAACGCTTATTGCAAAAGATCCGGTCCAGGGAAGCGCATCGTTCAAAGCCTGCCGGGTTTTCCGGGGATCCGGGTATGGAGGAATGGTAAACGGTACATGAGGTTTAGCAATAAAATTTCACTTTATATAATTTGTGGTATGAAAAAAACCGGATTGCTGATTGCACTGACCTTCTTTGCGTTTTCGACTTATGCCCAACTATCCAAAACGAAATGGAAAACAACCCTACAGCTTGAAAATTCCACTGAGGTTTATTTTGATTTTGGAAGGGATAGTCTGAAAGTATTTGTTGCGGCAGACAGCTCTTTATTGGAAACCGTTCTTTATACGGAAAAAAGCGGGGAGATGACCTTACTGAAGCTAAGTGGTATCAGTAACTGCGAAGGTGTGACCGGTAAATACAAATTTGAAATTAAAAAAGATGAAATGGTTTTAACGCTGGTGTCAGATGAATGTTCTGACAGGGCTGAAGTATTGGACCGGGCGGTATTGACCAGGATATAATTATTTTATCCTGACATGCTGAAGACTCCGCACCTGGCGGCATTACAATGTATTCCCGCTCGTTTTCTTAAAGCATACTTTTTAGGCCCATGAGCCGGGCAATCCGGACAGCATCCATAAATTAAATCCGGATAATGATCCGGCAGAGACCTTTATCAGGTCTCCCCGGATCGTCCTGGTTTTTGTACAGACCTTTTATTTTTCAATTTTTTCAGCAGCCACCAGCAAATTTTCCTCTATTACTTTTTTAAAAACATGTTTAGGAAAAGCTCCTGGCTGCATCCTGGGTTCGCCATCAGCGCCTATGAATAGCATCGTAGGAATGCTTTGTATGCCAAATACAGCCGATAATTCCTGTTCAGCATCTGTATTGACTTTATAGATTATCAACCTGCCTTCATATTCTTTTGAAAGTTCTTCCAGCACGGGCGCTACCATTTTGCAGGGGCCACACCAGTCAGCATAAAAATCAATGATGGCTGGCAATGTTCCCTGGTATTTCCATTCCTTTTCTGTTTCGTAATTGAACACTTTTTCTTTGAAATCCTGGGCAGTGAGTTTTATGGTTGCCATGGTTTATTTATTTTATGCAAATTTATCAAGACAGATCGGGATGGCGGGTGACTTTTGTTACGCTGACGCGCCCATCATTTTTTACTGCCATCCGCTTATGAAAGGAATCTTAAAAAACCTCTTTAAACAAGAAATGCCCCGAGAGGGGCATTTCTTGTTTTGCTGGCTGTAGAGGGAGGATTCGAACCTCCACGGGGCAGTTAGCCTTAGCGCAATGTTAGTGGTGGTCAACCCCAGTCGGCCACGCTTTGCAGCGAGACCGGCATTATGCTACGTTTATCCTGTAATCCCCACCCCCGAGACAAGAGGGCATGTCTGCCAAATTTCATCACTCCACAATATAGTCGAGGTTTTTCAACCATTGACTATGCAATATTAAGGCAAATCAATTAATGTTTTGCATATATACTAATAAATATTTTAAAACATTCGATAATATTTAAATAATAGCTATATTTATTAAATATTATTAAAACAGTGTTTCAAAATGAGCGGTAAATTTAACCTAGACAAGCTGGATTTGCAAATAATTCATGAAATGATGGAAAATGCTGAGATTTCTTATGCTGATCTCGGTAAAAAATTATTTGTATCCGGGGGTACCATCCATGTTCGTATAAAAAAACTCCAGGAGCTTGGCATCGTCAAAGGGACCCGGCTCAATGTGAATCTGAAAAGCCTGGGCTTCGATGTGATCGCCTTTATCGGGATTTACCTGGAGAAGAGTTCCCTGTATGATTCCGTGGCGAAAGATCTTCGTAAGATCCCTGAGATTGTGCGGCTGAATTACACAACCGGCAATTACAGCATGTTCGCAGAAATCGTATGTAAGGATATCAACCAGCTGCGTTTTGTATTACACGACGAGTTGCAGAAGATAAAAGGTATCGAGAGAACCGAAACGTTTATTTCACTCGATGAGAGCTTTAACCGGAATGTTCCCGTTTATAAAGAGGCTTAAAGTACAGGGCTTAAGGCCAGGGCCTGTCCGGTCACTCATCTTCGAAAAAGTCAAATCAGACTTTCACATTCAGCGCGTCGCGCAAACCGTTGCCCAGTAAATTAAAAGCGAGTACGAGCAGCATGATGGCGATCCCGGGTGCGAGGGCCAGCATGGGATTATGGGTAATGATGAAATTATAATTCTCCTTGATCATTAGGCCCCAGCTGGGTTGCGGCGGCTGAACCCCGATACCTAAGAAACTCAGTCCCGCTTCAATCACAATTGCAGAAGCAAAATTGGAAGCAGCCACCACCATCACCGGTCCGAGGATATTGGGAAGAATATGCCGCAGGATGATCCGGCTGTCATTATAGCCCAGTGCCGTAGCGGCTTCCACGTATTCCAGTTCTTTTACAGAGAGTACCTGTCCTCGCACGATGCGCGCCACATTCACCCACATGGTTAAACCGATGGCAATAAAAACCTGCCAGAATCCTTTTCCCAGGAGCAGTGTAAGGGCAAAAACAAGCAATAAAGTGGGAATGCTCCAGATCACATTGAGCAGCCACATAATCGCCCGGTCGGTTCTCCCTCCGTAATATCCCGCCAGCGCGCCCAGGAAAATGCCAATGCTGAGCGAAAGAATCGCCGTGATCAATCCGACTGCGAGACTGACCCGCACGCCGATAATGAGCCGGCTCATGATATCCCGGCCGTAGCGGTCGGTGCCGAGCCAGAACGTTTTGCTGCGGATCATCATATCCGGATTTCCCGGCGGATGATAAAAGGCCTGCCGTTCACTGATGCCCTCATCAATGAATTTCTGAACGATCATACTGTCGCCCTGCTGTAACCAGGCGGTAACGGGCTGCCAGTCATAACGGTCATCTACACCTGAAAAAAGGCGTTCCATCCATGAAACCCCGGGCGGTGTCTGCTGTTTTCTGGTCAGCAGGAAGGACTGGTGGTAGCCGGGTTTTTGTCCGCCGATTTCCAGAATCATCCGGTTGGCATATGGACTGTGATCGGGTGCCAGCAGGTAGGAAAAGACTGCCATGATCACTGCCAGTATAATAATGATCATTCCAAAAACGGCGCCCCGGTTCTTTTTCAGCCGGCGCCAGGTGTCGGACTGTATGGAATTATTTTCCTTCAATTTTTACTTCACTTTACGGTTTTTCCATTCGTATCTGCCAAAACTACCAAAACTGCCTGCAATCACCGTATAGACAATATGGAAGGGCTGGCATAAAGGAAAATATTTCATCAGGGATTGCTGCTGAAAGAAAGCGGCCACTTTCGCAACAAAAAAGTATTCTGAGATGGTTTTGAAAGCGATCAGCATCAGGAGCCAGCGCCAGTGACCAAAGAATATACAACTGATAAACAAAAGCAGCAGGCCGGTATTCACTAAATACACGATCGCCAGGGTGATGAAGATAGCCGGATGTTTGTAGTGTGAAATTTTACTGGCCCAGCGGATGCGCTGCCTGAAAAATGCCCGGATATTTTCTGCGGGCCCGGTACGGACGATCGCCCGGGGATCCTTGATATACCTGGTTTTACCGGGGAAAGAAGTTTGTATTTTTTTCATCAGTAACATATCATCGCCGGAAGCAATATGATCAATACCTGAAAAACCACCCACGGCATCATAAGCTTTTCTTGTATACGCGAGGTTGGCGCCATTACACATGGGATAGAGGTCTTTGTAAACGGCCGCCCCCGTAATTCCCTGTAAGGAGATGAAATCGAGGGTTTGGAATACAGAAAGCCAGGACCCCTCGGGAATCATTTTCACTGGTGCCGCAATGAACTGCAGGTCTTCTTTTATATAAGCCGCCACAAGGACCCGGATCCAGTCCGGCCCCATGATGCAGTCCGCATCGGTGCAGATGATCAGTTCCCCATCTGCATGGGCGATGCCGGTTTCAATGGCTTTCTTTTTATAAGAATTGAGATTATCCGCAACATAATCCGAGAGATTCAGCAGCGTGCATTTCTTCCGGTGCTCCAGGACCCGGGCGGCAGTATCGTCTGTAGAAAAATCATTTACGACAATGATTTCGGTGTAGGCCTCCGGGTAAGTTTGTCTGAACAGGGAATCCAGGCAATTCCCGATATGCATTGCTTCATTCCGGGCGGGGATGATTACAGAAACTTTTACGGGACGGGCAGGCACATCATCTGCAGCACCTGGAGCCGGATCATCTGTCAAACTGCCCGATGAAACGGGTATATCTTTCTGCCCGGAGACCGGTGTCCGGTCCCAGGCCCGGTGATAATAAAATATCAGGAGGGCGTATACTCCCAGGAAAATTCCCGTGCCGGCGATCAGGAGATGAATCACAGTTGCCATTCAGACGGAAATATACGTTGACACCGTCCATCTTCGCATGCTGTGTTAAAAAGAGACCGGAAATTTGCTTTATCAGGGGAAATGAGTAGATTTATATAGTTGTTTAACTAACTATATGCCAAACAACCAATTTAAGAAAGGGGAACTTTATAGCTTTGTAACGGGGAAGGCATCCACGGCCATCGCCCGGCGCCTGCAGAAAAAGTTCAACAGTGCCGGTCTGCGAATCACGATAGAACAATGGAGTGTGCTTTATCATTTATGGAAACAGGACGGACTGAGCCAGCAGGAACTCTGCCACGCGACCTTCCGTGACAAGCCCAGCATCACGCGGCTGGTGGACAATCTCGAGAAGCTGCAGCTGGTAAAACGCGTGGCTTCTGTGGAAGACCGGCGGATCAACCGGATCTGCCTGACGAAAACGGGTCTTAAACTTCAGGAGCAGTCCATGATGCTGGCCGAACATACCCTGAACGAAGCCCTGGAGGGTGTGGCGCCGGGCCAGGTGGATATTTGCAAAAGTGTTTTGCAACTGGTATATGACAATTTAAAATAACAGTATAAAATTCAAGTCATGAGTACAGAAACCGCAAATCAAACACAAATCAAAGGAGGAGAATGGCTGATCCGCGAATCCGAAGCAGCCGGTTG
>DHWT01000156.1:7515-8855 GCA_002413325.1 Chitinophagaceae bacterium UBA5175
TCTTTCCTGGATACGGAAGTACTGCCCGTGATTGACCGGATTGATAAAATGGAGCCGGGACTCATGCCTTCCCTGCTGGACAAAGCCGGTGAACAGGGCCTGCTGGGTACTTCTATTCCGGAAGCACTGGGCGGCCTGGGGAAAGATTTTATTACGGCCACCCTGGTAAATGAAGGTCTGGGCGGCGGATTTTCTTTTTCTGTTGCACTGGCAGCACACACCGGTATTGGCACACTGCCCATTTTATATTTCGGCACGGAAGCACAGAAAACAAAATATATCCCGAAGCTGGCCAGCGGGGAATGGAAAGGTTCTTACGGATTGACGGAACCGAACAGCGGCAGTGATGCCCTGAGCGCAAAAACGACGGCTACCCTGAGTAAGGACGGAAAATATTATGTACTCAACGGTCAGAAATGCTGGATCACCAACGGCGGGTTTGCCGATGTATTTACCGTTTTTGCAAAAGTGGATGGCGATCAATTCACGGCCTTCATCCTGGAAAAAGATTTTGAAGGGTTCACACGCGGACCGGAAGAACATAAGATGGGCATCAAGGGTTCATCAACTGTACAGCTCTATTTCCAGGATTGTAAAGTGCCGGTTGAAAATGTGCTGGGTGAAATCGGCAAGGGACATATCATCGCCTTCAATATCCTTAATATCGGCCGTTTGAAACTTTGTGCTGCCGCCCTGGGCGGATCCAAACGCACGGCGGGGGTCGCCATTGAATATGCGAATACCCGCGAACAATTCAAAACCCGTATTTCCCATTTCGGCGCTATTAAAAATAAAATTGCGGAAATGGGCATTTATATGTGGGTTGCTGAAACAGCGCTGTACCGGGTTTCAAAATGGATTGAAGATAAGGAGCAGGAATTATTAACGGAAGGGAAGTCTTTCAGCGAAGCCGTTCTGGGCGCTGCTGAAGAATATGCCATCGAATGTGCCATGCTGAAGGTATTCGGCAGTGAGATGCTGGATTTCGTGGTGGATGAAGCCGTGCAGATTCACGGGGGCAACGGATTCAGTGATGAATATTCGGTTTCGAGAGCCTACCGGGACAGCCGCATCAACAGGATCTTTGAAGGAACTAATGAAATCAACCGGCTCCTGAGTGTGGACATGGTGCTGAAAAGAGCGATGAAGGGGAGGCTGGATATTTTAACGCCTGCAAAAAATGTAGCGAAGGAACTGGTAAGTATTCCCGATTTCGGATCCGGGGAAGAAGGTCCGTTTGCCGCAGAAAAAAAACTCATCATTCAATTTAAGAAAGCCATCCTGCTCACGGCCGGGGCAGCTGTGCAGAAGCTGATGATGAAACTGGAATCCGAACAGGA